>JAWSUE010000003.1 GCA_033549065.1 Bacillota bacterium | reverse complement strand
AACTCTGATTAGTGATATTATTAGGTTGTATAACCAAACTAACTATGCCACCCTAACCAACCCACTACCCACACCACCATCCTAACCAACCCACTACCCACACCACCATCCTAACCAAGGAGGTGACCTCAACAGACCCACCAACCCAGCCCCGAAAAGGAGGGATTCGCTGCTTGCCCGGAACCTCAAAGCATAATATAATCAAGGTGGTTTGATTGGTTGACTAAACAAAGCTGAGAGGTAACAAATGGGCAGAAAAAGCAACGCCGGTAAAAGACAGGAAGAGATCATCTGGGCACTCTATGACTGCCTGGCTGAAAGCGGACATGAAAAAGTTACGGTCAAGGAAATTGCCCGGAAGGCCAATCTGGCCCCGGGTGTAATCCACTACTACTTCCGCAGTAAAGATGAGATTGTGGCCAGCCTGGCCAATGCCATTGTTGATAAGTACAGCAGTATGCTGGTTGAAAAAATCGAAGCGGCCAGTTCTGTTGAAGAGAAAATTGCTTTCGCTATAGACTACATCGTTGATACCCTGGTTTTTAATCCCCCGCTGAACCGTGTATTCTACAACCTGTTGCAGATGGCCTACGAGAGAGAAGAACTGAATGATGTTGTTCGCGAGATGTTCAGAAACTACCGTATGCTGCTCGTAAGAATATTTGAAGAAGCCAATGCCGGAAGGGAAAGCAAGCTGCTGGGCGGGGCGCTTGTAGCCATCACCGAAGGATTTTCCGTTCAGCTGATGGTTGACCCCGAGGCTTTCAAACCTAATGAAATACGTTTGCTGATTACCCACGCTATAAAAGATCGTTTGGCTGACAGTGAAATATAGGAGTTTATCTTTTTTTAAGCTATATTAGGTTGGTTGACCAATTTAATTTAAGGGAAGAGGGATAAGCATGAAGAAAGTTATCGCTTTAGGTGGAGCAGGCCATATTGGCGCTTGCGGAGTACGTGAATTGGTTAAAAGAGCCCCCGATGTAGAAGTGATCATTGCTGACTTTAACCTGGATGCGGCCCAGGAACTGGTCAAGGAAGTGGGCGGCAAGACCAGCGCTGTCAAGGTGGACGTGCGTGATAGTAAAGCTCTGGTAAACCTGATGAAAGATGCCGATGCTGTGATGAGCTTTGTCGGTCCATATTACCTGCTGGCCGAGCCGATTATCAAGGCGGCCATCGAGGCTAAAACCCCGCTGGTCGATATCTGCGATGACGGGGATGTAACCCTGGCCATGCTGGAACGCAGCAAGGAAGCAGAAAAAGCGGGTATACCGATCATCATGGGGCTGGGCGCAACGCCCGGTATTACGAACATGATGGCCTTGAGAGGTTCAGAGATGCTTGACCAGGCTACCGATATCGACACATCCTGGGCCTGGACTGCCCTTGATCCGAAGATGACCGGTCCGGCAATCGTTGACCACTATTTCCATGCTGTAACAGGCGATATAGTGACCTTCAGGGACGGCGACTGGGTGAAGATTCCGGCCATGTCAGTGAAGCGGACCCTGGAGTTTTCAGATCCGGTGGGTGTTCTGGAGGCCAGCGAAGTGGGCCATCCCGAACCGGCAACCATTCCGAAGTATATCAAGGGTGTTAAGAATGTTAGCAACAATGGGGTGGTCTGGCCCCAGCGCTTTACCGATATAGCCATGTTCATGAAAGAGATCGGTCTGGCCGATCAAACAATGATGAAGGTTCTGGATAAAGAGGTGAAAGCCCGCGATGTTGCCACCTCGATTATTTTAGCCCTGCCGGAACTGAATACCGACATGGTGGAAGATATGATCCTGGAGACGATGAACCGCTACGGTGAGTTCGGTATAGAAGGGGTCTGTTTGAGAGTGGATGTAAAAGGCGAAAAGGATGGAGCACAGACTCAGTATTCATACCGTTGCGGTGGTGCGGCCGACCTGCTCACTGCTTTGCCGGCAGTGCTGGGCACACTGATGATTGTCAACGGTGATGTCAAAAAAACAGGGGTACTGGCGCCGGAAGGAGTTATTCCCCAGGAAATTTTCTTCGACCTGCTGACCAAGAGTGTGCCGGTGGAAGAGATCGCTTCACAGTACATTTAAAAATGATGTTAATCCGGGAGCACCCGGTTAAAGCAGACAGGTGCTCCCGCCAATATTATTGAGGAGGTTTGATCGATGAAGACCTATCAGTACTGTACGCCCGAGTGGCTTGAAGATAGCGGGAAGTATTACTATGAGAACCCTGAATTTGAGGAGCTGCTTCAGAAGGTGTCCTGGAAGATGTGTTTCCGGGTTAAGGCCGATCAGTCCTGGGGTATTGACGAGGATATTATTTTCGGTACCTTTTTTGACCAGGGCAAGCTGACCAGGATTGGCTTTTTTACCGAGGAGGAAGCGCTTGCCGAGGCAGATTTCCTGCTTGCGGCAACTCCGCAGAACTGGAAGAGCATTTTGACCAAGAAGAGCAGGTTTACTCCTGATTTCATGTCGGGTAAGGTGGTGCTGGAGCACGGTGACAAGGTCAAGGTTGTGACTATTGCCCCGTATGCCAATACGATAGTCAATGCTTTAACTCCATACCCGGTAGTCTATCCCGATGATATGACTGGGCAAGAAGTGGAAGAGTACCGGGAGAATATGAAAAGATTCAGGGCTGAACTTGGTGTCTGACGGCAGCCTGAATAATAACGGGGAGGGTAAGCGATGACATATGGATATACAGGGAAGTTACTAAGGGTTAATTTAAGCGATGGAAGGATTACGGAAGAAGTGACCAGGGAAGACTGGGCCCGCCAATTTATCGGAGGCGCCGGCCTGGCTACCCGTTACCTTTTTGATGAGGTGCCGAAGGGAGTGGATCCCTTAGGACCGGAGAACAAGCTGATCTTCATGACCGGACCGCTTACCGGGACCAGGTCGGCCAGCGCCAGTCGCTATTCGGTGGTAACTAAATCACCGCAGACCGGTATCTGGGGTCACGCCAATTCAGGAGGTTCTTTCGGACCGGCCCTGAAGCAGGCCGGATTCGACGGAATTATTCTCGAGGGAGCAGCAGAAAGGCCGGTCTACCTGGCTATAAATGAAGGGGAAGCTGTACTGAAAAGCGCTGAAGGGCTCTGGGGCAGGACGGTCAGTGAAACGGAAGAAATGATCAAAGCTGAACATCCAGGCCGCTGGCATGTGGCGGCAATTGGGCCTGCCGGTGAGAATATGGTCCGCTACGCGGCGATCATCAACGAAAAACACCGGGCGGCCGGGCGCTGCGGGGTCGGTGCGGTGTTGGGTTCTAAAAAGCTGAAAGCGGTGGCCTGTTCAGGCCGGAGGCCGGTTGAACTGGCTCAGCCTGAACAGTTCAAACAGTCGGCCAAGCAGCAGCTTGACTTCATCAATGAATCGATCCTGAAGATCGGCTTCGAGAGCTACGGGACGAATATGATCTCCGATATGGTGAACGTCCGCGGCGGATACCCGACCCACAACTGGCAGGGCGGGGTATTTGAAGGGATCGATGAAGTGGGTGGACAGGCCTTATCGGAAAAAGTGCTGGTCAAGGGTGTTTCCTGCTTTGCCTGCCCCATTGCCTGCGGCCGGGGAACGGAGATAAAGGAAGGCAAATACAAGGGGCATAAAGGGGAAGGACCGGAATATGAGAGTGTCAATACCCTGGGAGCCCAGTGCGGCATTGATAATATGAATACGATCACAATGGCCAACTATCTCTGTAATGACCTGGGGCTGGATACGATCAGCGCCGGGTCTTCGATAGCCTTTGCCATGGAGTGCCAGGAGAAGGGGTTGTTGCCACCTGACAGGGCAGATGGTTATAAGCCTGAGTTCGGCGATGGCGAAGCTCTGATCGAACTGCTGGATATGATCGCCCACCGGCGAGGACTGGGTGACCTGCTGGCCGAGGGGACAAGACGGATGTCTGAAATAATCGGTGGTGGTTCAGAGGCTTTTGCCATGCATGTGAAAGGCCTGGAGATGCCGGCCTACGATCCGAGAGCGGCGAAAATCTGCGGGCTCGGCTATGTAACAGCCAACCGGGGAGGTGACCATATCACCGGCTTTATCGAGGCGCCTGCCTTCGTCGATATGCCCATTTTGCTGGTGCCGGAAAGCCAGATTGAAGACCCCTTTAACCCCAGACCTGAAGAGGCGAAGATCCTGGTTGATCTTGAAAATGCTCTGACCATGTTCGATTGCATCGGCGCCTGCAAGTTTATGGCCCTGCTGCTGCAGGCCCAGGATTATCTTGACCTGATCAACAACGGACTGGGCTGGGAAATGGACGAAGAAGGTTTCCGCCTGGCCGGAGACCGGATCTACAACCTGATGCGGCTTTACTGTATCCGTGAAGGGATAGACCGTGAAGCGGATACCCTGCCGGAAAGACTGCTCAGCGAACCGCTGCAGCAGGGACCGTCGAAAGGGATGGTTATTGATAAGCCGCTGCTTGAGTCTCTAAAAAACAGCTATTACGACTACCGGGGCTGGGATCAGGAGAAGGGTTATCCCACGGAGGAGAAACTGATGGAACTCGGTTTGAGTGAGCTTGCTGCCGGTCTGGGGGAGGTATGCTGATGAGTTATGCCGATAAACCCTGGCTCGACAGCTATATGATGGGGCCGTACAAGCTCGACAGATCTTTAAAACCCTATCCGGAAGTTCCGCTCTTTTCAGCACTGGATAATGCGGCGGAAAAGTATCCGCGGCAGACGGCTATTCTTTTTCAAGAACGGGAGTTAAGGTATAAAGAGCTGAAAGAACAGGTTGACCGGCTGGCTGCGGGGCTGGCCGGGATGGGTGTAAATAAGGGCGATAGAGTCTGCATCTACCTGCCCAACTGTCCGGAATTCATCATTGCTGAATGGGCTATTTTGAAGTGCGGTGGCGTGATCGTTCCGGTAAGCATTTTACGGACCGGAACCGGCCTGCGGCATGAGATTGAAAGCTCGGGCAGCCGGGTGATCTTCTGCCGGGAAGATAAGCTGGAAAAGGTGCTGGAGCTGAAAGAAAAGGGACTGATTGAACAGGTCGTGATTTCAGCGAAAAGCGGCTATGATCTGGAATTTGCGAAAGGCCCCCTGCCGCCGGGAGTACATGACTTCCGCAAGGTTTTGCAGGATAATGATCCAATTGCACCTGCAGTTGAGATTAACCCCAGAGAAGATCTGGCGATTTTAGCCTTCACCGGTGGGGCGACAGGAGTGCCCAAGGGAGTAATGCTCACCCACTTCAACCGCTACAGCAACTTAAGGCAGGGGTTTCCCTGGATCATGAAACCGATGATCAAGGGAATCGCCGGTAAGGCCTCTTTCTTTTTACCTGTCCCGCTCTTTCATGCTTACGGGCAGTATATTGCCCAGTCGGCAGTAAACCTTGGACTGCGCATTATATTAATGCCTGATCCGCGGGATAGCGAGGCGATAGTTGAGCATATCCGCAAGTACAGGCCGCTTATGATTCCAGCCGTTCCGACCCAGCTGATGAGAATCGCTGAAGCAAAAGTGGGCAGGCTTAACGCCATACCGATGAGCGGGGCAGCGCCGCTGCCCGATGAGGTTTCGGAGAAGGTCAAGAAGGAAATCGGTTCGCCTGTATCGGAAGGTTACGGCCTGACTGAAACCGGACCGCTGACCCATTTCAACATAACTCCTTTTTCGAAGATTACCGGTTTTATGGGTAAAGAGAAGAAGGGGTTGGGAGTGCCGGCGCCTGATACCGACTGTAAACTTGTTGACCCGGAAAGCAGGAAAGAGGTGCCTTTTGGCGAAACAGGAGAAATCGTCGTGCGCGGACCTCAGGTAATGAAGGGCTACTGGCCCGATCCGGGGTCGGGGTTGGACCAGGATGGCTGGCTGCATACCGGCGACATCGGCTTCATGGATGAAGACGGGTTTTTCCATCTGAGCGACAGGATCAAGGATATGGTAAATGTATCGGGAAACAAGGTCTACACCACGGAAGTTGACGAGGTGCTCTTCCGCCATCCCGATGTACTGATGGCGGCGGCATTCGGGGTTCCCGATCCGGACAACCCCGGCAGCGAGAGGGTAATGGCTGTTATCCAGCTTAAAGAAGGTGGAGAACACCGGGTTGAAGCGGCGGAACTACAGCAGTACTGTCGTGAACACCTGCCCCCGTACGCGGTGCCGAAGCAGATCAAGTTTGTAAAGGAGATACCCCTGACCGTTACCGAAAAGGTTTTCAAAAAATCCCTGCGAGATGAAGCAATCGCCGAAATGTCAGGGGGACGGGGTTGTTGACAACATTTTGCGAGGAGGAGTTAATTTGATCATTGATGTTCATACCCATTTGGGAGATATCCTCTATCCCGGCGGTGGAAAGTTGATTTATGAAAAAGGTGCCAAGAAAAAGGTTACACTTGATCTAATTTCAGTCGCAGAAGCGGGACTCTACAAAACCAATGCGGTTATGGAGTGGGCTTTAGAAAACCTTTTCGAAAACCAGATTACCAAAGCCTGCCGGGCTAGAAACATGACAGCTACTTTGGAAAACATGAGAAATTCCATGGATGAAGCGGGAGTGGTGAAGAATGTATGTCTGCCCATCGCCCCGAACCTGGTTTTCGAAGACTTGCGTCAGGCTTCAGAAGTTGATGCAGGGATTATTCCTTTTACTACAGTTGATTTTGCCAATGATCAAGATATTGAAGCAACGTTGAGGATAGACGTGGAGAAGGGCGCGAAGGGCTTGAAACTTCATCCGATTATTCAGAAAGAGCCTTTAAACAGTAAGAAGACTTTTGAAGCGGTTGAAGCTTTTGCTCAATTCAACCTGCCGGTTCTCTTCCACAGCGGTGTTCAATCCTATTATCTCGGTGAGGAGAAAGTTACGGTGCAGGATCCTTCCTACGGAGAACTTCATTATGCCCGGGAGCTGGTAGCGGCCTTCCCGAAAGTATCTTTCATAGCAGGCCATGCCGGTTTGTTTCAGTACAAGGATACCATGGAACTGTTGGGTGAGTTCAAAAACGTATATGTGGATACTTCGTTTCAGGCTCCTGAAAGGGTTAAGGAATTGGTAAGCGTATTCGGTCGGGAGAGGGTAATGTACGGGTCAGACTGGCCCTGGGGCAGCCGGGTTGCCGCTATGAATGCGACTAAGAAAGCCTGCAATGGGGATAAGAGCCTGGAGAAACTGATTTTTTCGAAGAATGCGCAGCAGCTGCTAAAGCTTGAAGATTAAAATAATTGATGGTAAAACTATTAGCAAATAAGAGGACCGGGTATATCTTTCAACCCCGGTCCTTTGTTTTGGTCGGTCATTGCATACCTAAGCCAGATAATAAAGGGCAACCAGGATGGCAATGATATAGTTGTTTATCAAGATAGTAATATACAGCCAAGCCATATAGCCCAAATCGGGTAGCTTATTCCCGTGACAAAACTGCCAAGATAAAATAGTGAAGACTTAAAACCACCTTTTAAGAAACCTATTACCGTTAGAATAAAGCCGAATCCGGCAGTAATACCGATCCAGCCAAGTGTATTTGGTATCAAAAATTCCCTGGAAGCAATCAAGCATACAATAATAAGCCATATCCCGATTGCGGTACCGGCGGGTATATATTTACGAGATTGGTTAAAGGTTATTCTTTTTAAAACCAGTAAACTCTGCCCATAGGCCGAAAAAAGCATCCCACATAGGCCAATTAAAAGTGCAATTGTACTAATAACACGAGATACTGGTAGCAAGATTGAAAAAAAATAAAATGCCAGGGGTATCATAAAGATTACTTGGATTATACTTGACAAGTCATTCAAAGGCCCAAATAATCCTCCCTTTTTTGCAAAAAGAATCCCGGTTATAAGGGTTATAATAGTTGCCGTGGCGCTAAGATATGCAGAAAAACCGTATAATAGAATAAGAAAATCTGGTTCCATTTATATTACCTTCCTTAAAACCAGCCTATTTTATATATATCATATTTTTAAATTACTAGGCTGTTAGCACCGGACTTGTTAATAGCTGAAGTTGGAAATGTTCTTTGGAAAAAAACACGGTATCACGAAATTAACAGTGATGATGCCAGGGCAATAATCCATGCCATTACTGTTCATTGCCCTTTGACAATAATACCTGCGATAGATTTGATGCCGGCAGCTTTAGATATTGCATTAAATATGGGGCTGACAGTTTATGATAGCCTTTACCTGGCATTGACAATAGCCGCGAAAGCAATCCTGATTACAGCAGATAGTGAGTTAGTTAAACTGGCAGCAAAATCCCCTTTCTCTGAACAAACTGTCTTACTGCAATAAATATGTCTTTATTATAAAATAAAGATAATTAATAATGTGGGAGGAAGTGAAGATCCGATCATGTATTCGAAAAAGCTTCCGGAATTGTTAAGTAGAGAAAGGAAAATGTTTATCGAAAAACATCCCCGCTCTCAAAAGCTGTTCGAAGAGGCTAAAAAGAATCTGCTTGGCGGCGTGCCGATGAATTGGATGGTTAAATGGGCCGGCGATTTTCCTATATTTGTTGACAAAGCCAAGGGGGCGCATTTTTCTGATGTTGATGGCCACCGCTACCTGGATCTCTGCCTGGGTGATACGGGAGCGATGACCGGACATGCACCGGATGCTGTTCTTGAGACAATTATCGAGAGGATGAAAAATGGGACAACCCTGATGCTGCCCACTGAAGATTCCATATACGTTGGAGCAGAACTGCAGAAACGGTTCGGTCTGCCTTACTGGCAGTTTGCCTTAACTGCTACCGATGCCAACCGCTTTTCGATCAGGTTGGCCCGGCATATTACCGGTCGTAAAAAAATCCTGGTTTTTAACTGGTGCTATCACGGAACGGTTGATGAAAGCTTTATCACCCTTTATCCGAATGGAGAATCAAAAGCGAGGCAGGGAAACTTGGGCCCGCCGGTTGATCCTTCTGTGACTACCAGGGTAGTTGAATTCAACGATCTGCCTGCGTTGGAAAAAGCCCTTGCTGAGGAAGATGTGGCCTGTGTGCTGGCCGAACCGGTGATGACCAACATCGGCATAATCCACCCGCAGCCGGGTTATCATCAGGCTCTTCGGGAGCTGACCAGGAAAACGGGAACGCTCCTGATCATTGATGAAACACATACGATCTGTGCCGGTCCGGGAGGTTACACAGCACTGCATGGCCTTGAACCGGATATCCTGACCATCGGCAAACCGATTGCAAGCGGTATTCCGGCTGCAGTTTACGGTTTTTCCGAAACGGTTGCGGATATGATCCAGGACATGATTGAAGTTGAAGATTGCGATACCGGTGGTATTGGCGGAACCCTGGCCGGTAATGCCCTATCTATAGCCGCTATGAGGGTTACCCTTGAGAAAGTGCTGACTAAAGAAGCCTATGATATTACCATTCCGCTGGCCGATCGCTTCACAGAGGGTGTAAATGAAGTAATCAGAGAATTTGACCTGCCCTGGAATGTAACAAGTCTGGGCTGTCGTACCGAATACTGGTTTAGGCGTGAACCGGCTCAGAACGGCCAGGAAGCTGCGGCAGCAGTTGATACTGAGTTGGATCGATACATGCATCTTGCCGCCTTGAACAGGGGTATCCTGATGACTCCATTCCATAACATGGCCCTGATTTCCCCGCAGACCACTAATGAAGATATCGATATGCATACCGCTGTTTTCAGGGAGATTGTTTGTAACTTAGTTGATTGATCAATAGAAATATATTATTCAGATGCCTGTTCTGAATTTTAGGATTCTTCCACCTGTATTGCAAGAAGTCCTGTTTTCATGATCGCGTGTGTCAAGGGGACGGGGTACTTGACACTTTTTTCGAGATGAAAATCATGATTCATCTGAACCATAAACAGTCAGCTTCGCTCCGAAATGTTTTCATTTCTGATAAGCTCTTTCAAGAGCGGCCAGATCTAGCTTTTTCATCTGAAGAAAGACCTTCATAACCCTGAGGGATTTTTCGGGATCAGGGTCCCTTAATAGTTTATTAAGCTGCTGGGGGATGATTTGCCAGGAAACTCCGAACTTATCCTTTAACCATCCGCATTGTTCTGCTTCCGGATCAGCCGACATGCTGTTCCAGAAGTAGTCTATCTCTTCCTGCGTTTCGCAGTTGACTAAAAACGAGACGGCCTCTGTGAAGGTGAATTCGTGATCAATCGCACTTTCCATGGCTGCGAATTTTTGACCGGCCAGGGTGAAGCTGGCATAGTTTATCGTTCCTTCTTCATTAGGTGCCATGCCGGCACCGTAGCGGGAGATCTCTTCGATTCTTGCGTTCTCAAAGAGAGTTGTATAAAAATTGATTGCTTCTTCTGCTTTGCCGCTCTGGCTGCCAACAAAGAGAAGGGAGGGGATAATTTTCTGGGTGGGCAGTTGGTTTAAAATTAATTGCCAGGAGACACCGAATTTGTCCTCGATCCAACCGTATTTTTCACTGAAGTTATAATGGTCCAGTGGCATCAGCACCTTGCCGTACTCAGAAAGCGTACCCCAGAGCCGGTCAATTTCTTCTTTGGTTTGACAGTTTACAAAGAACGATATAGCCGGAGTTATTGAAAAATCGGGACCGCCATTGATTACAACAAATTCCTGGTTTTCAAGAGTAAAATCGATTGTCAGGATGCTTCCGACAGGTTTACCGGCCACCTCGGAACTGGCTTCATCGTAGTAATCTGTGTGACCTTTCTTGGAATTATTGAAGAGAGAAACGTAAAAGTCTACTGCCTCTTCAGCCTGATCATCCAGCCAGATGTGAGGAATAATTTTTTGCATGATAATGCTCCTCCTGAAATTCATTTATCAATTTATAAAAAGATACTATCATTATTTATAAAAATTCCAACCTATTAATTTCAGGCCGGGTTCTTCCTGGTAAGCAGACTAAATAGTATCCCGAAAACCAGCAATGCCAGACCAATACCGACAGAGATAAGAGCAAAATAAGTTATTTTATCTGCAGTTAAGGCTATTACTGATTGGACCAAATCTTGAGATATTGGCAGTTCTTCTAAATTCAGTGTATCCTGTCCTAATACAGGCAGGATTCCTTTCAGCATCCAGATGCAGAAGAGAAAGGAGAGACTGGAGAGTAAAACAGCTGAACCGAACCATCTCAAGCCGGCAGCTATTTTGGCCAGCAGGATCATAAAGATCATCATCAAGATTAAGAAAATCGGGGGTAGGTAAGGATAAGCCCGGTAAAACCTGTACTGAGTAAGGGTGCTGCCCCAGTTTGTCGATAAATCTGATTCGGATATTCGATCAGCCAGTTGAATTTCTCCGAAAAGGCCCATTTCCCTGACAATCCGGGCTGCCAGTGCTTCAATTACTGCCGGATGCAGTTCTATCCGACGAACTGTAGACTGTGGCAATACTCTAATCTTCCTATATAATAATTCCCTGAAGCGTATTTCCATTTCTGCAGTATCAATTGCTGCAGTAATGGTTTCTTTTTCTCCCCGGATCACTGAAACATAATCTTTGATAACAAGTAGAATCTGTTCTTCTGCCCAGACCGGGTCAATAGTTTCCCAGTAAGATTCTATAACAAGGGGAAGAATGATTTCATTAAATTCAGGAGTATTAAGTTCTACCTCTTCTAATACAGTTTCTAAACTGTTCTGGATAAGTTCGGGGAAACGGGCAGACATTTCTTCATAAACCCGGGGAACCAGTTCAGTTTCCTGGAATAGTTCATCGTAATAATCTGCATTTAACAAAGTATTATCTGCGCTAAATAAACCCAGATAAGCCCAAACACCAATAAATACTACCAGCCAAAGAAGAATCAGCAGAAAGATTTTAAGCCCACGCATTTTATAATCGCTCCTGTCATTTTTATTTTGAACAAGGCGGTAAAGATGTTATTCTGTAATTGTTGTTTCCTTTTTCAGCTTTCTGATTTTCTTCAGAAGGCTGAATATACCTCTTACCATTAAAAGACCAACTATAAAGTGAATGATCATAAATACCAGGTTAGTAGTATTGCCTGAGGAGACATAGTCTATGAAATTCACTGTAAAGGTGATTACAAATAACGCAGATATTGAGTAGAGAAGAAGTAAAATCCTCCCGTAATGCTTGATCCTGGACTGTCTGTCGGAATATAAATCAAAAGCTCCGTCAGCTCTTTTTTTACAGATATATACCCAACGAAAATACGAGCCAATATGTTCTGCTCCGGTGTCTTCAAGAAATCTTATATACGCTCTGCTTTCAGGATGGGCTGGGAGATGATCTAAAAGTTCGATACGATAGATATATTCACCAGCTTCAGCCTCTTCAAATTCATATCTTATTAAACTTACACTGACCAACTGCAAGCCTTTAGCCGACATCTCATTTAACCATTCTTCTTCTTTTTCATAATCCCAGGCCATAAAAACTTTATATATAGTTTGTCTCATGATTCGGAACCCCCGATTATCATTTCGCCATTCTTGATCAGTTCACGCAGGCGGAATAACTCATTATTTACTGCAACTTTGCCACTTTCAGTTATAATATATTCTTTTTTCCTTGAATTGCTTTTTCCGGGTAGCGCTTTGATCCAAC
The DNA here is from genome assembly GCA_033549065.1 of Bacillota bacterium. Taxonomy (NCBI): domain Bacteria; kingdom Bacillati; phylum Bacillota; species Bacillota bacterium. Next base: position 186,165 of record JAWSUE010000003.1, on the reverse strand, counting down.
CTCTTTCAAGCAATGTATTTAATGCTCCATAAAGTGTTCCTGCAGCCAGATTTACCCTACCGCTGCTTAACTCAGCTACATTTTGCATTATTCCGTAACCGTGAAGCGGTTTAAAAAGAGAAAGCATGATGTAGAAGACAGCTTCGGTTAATGCAATATTTTCCTGCATAACTTCATCTCCATAACTCGATTGCCGTTATAACATGTGCCGATATATCGTATACCGGTATAAATTATATCGGCAGACGATACAGTTGTCAATAGAAAAGTATAAATAAATTGAAAAAGTTATATAATACTAGATATGAACGGTAGAGAGGTATTATAGGGATGAGAAAAAAGTTCGAAAGACAATTGATCACTCTCGAAGATGGATTACAGGTTAATTACTATTTAGCAGGGGAACAGATTGGTAAGCCGTTAATATTACTACACGGAGGTGGAACCGATCATGCCCTTCTATCCTGGAGAGAAACAATCCCGGTTTTAGCCAATGCCGGATACAGGGTATACGCTCCGGATTATCCAGGCTATGGCGAGAGTCCGCCAGGCAATAAACCGGCTACAATTAAAAACTTAATAGGTTATCTTGACTCTTTCATCGAGTATCTTGAACTGGATCAAGTAACACTAATCGGTCTTTCAATGGGAGGCGCAATAGCTCTTGGATATGCCATTAACAAGCCTTCTAAGGTTTCAAGCCTGGTTCTGATTGGTTCATATGGGATTCAGGATAAAGCACCTTATCATTTTTACAGCTACCTCTATCTTAAAATCCCCGGTTTAAATAATGCCCTTTGGTCAATGATTCGTAATTCGAGGTGGGTAGCCAAGACTAGTATCAAGAGCATTATCCGGAACCCCCGTTCGCGAACCGAAAGTTTAGTTGATGAAGTTCTCGAGGCGATGAAGAATGGATCGTCACATAAGGCATTCAATGAGATGCAGCAAGATGAGATATTATGTAAAAAAATTAAAACAAACTTTACAAATCGTTTACCGGAATTGCAAATGCCTGTACTCATTATCCACGGAACACATGATATCGGCGTGCCAGTAAAATATGCCAGACGAGCGGCGTCATTAATCAGAAATTCCCGACTGGAAGTGATTGAAAACGCCGGGCATTGGATCCAACGTGATTATCCTGAAATTGTAAATAAAATAATACTGGATTTTGTGTGTCAAGGGGGCGGTTCTCCTGACACATAGTAAGATTCAAATCCGTTGTTCACAATCGTGCTGCCCTGCGGAACCTGGACGGCGATTAAAAATGTATTGAGCATGTCCACTGATGATGCCAGGGCATTCAGAAAAACCGTGAATACTATAAGGCTGCTCAGATTTCCGATTAAACCCAGGATCACCGGTAGGATAACTGAAATCAATAGAAATGGTGTAACTGAAATTAATAAAAATCTGCCTTTAGTCAAAGGCTCGGTCGTAAAAACAAACCCACCCCATGGTTTTATCCCGAAATAGGTTTTTTCTGATTTCAGGAAATTTGGTATAAATAGCAGATGAGCTGCTTCGTGAAGAATAATTAATATGTAAGCATATATAATATAGTCAAACCGGATAGTTATTGACCATGACCCGGAAAACATTATTTCCCGGATTGATGCAGCTAATTGATTATCAATAGAGGCGATAATCAAGTAACTGATTAGGGCATTCAAAATCATGAATGGTATGGAAAAAAGTATGGAAAGATATAAATTCGGTGCTTCCTTAATTTTTCGCCACCCATCAGCCAGCAGCGTTTCACTTAGTTTTTGGTCAGTCTGTGGTATTTTTTTGATATATCTCATTTCATATCCTTTCAAAAGGGTGTTTAACATGTGTCAAGGGGACGGTTCTTCTGACACATTTTTTAATAATGAATAACGTGTCAGGAGAACCGTCCCCTTGACACGTTTTATACCATTGCTCTTTTCCTGATAAGCAGCAATAGCGGTATCAGGATCAGGGTAATGGCGATGGCAATTGTAAGTTCAAACCAGACCGAACTTAAGGGTTCACCCATGATAGATACTTCCCAGATGGGGCTGATTATCCAATATAGTGGGAAGATCTTGGCGATCCACTGCGGCCAGTCCGGGAAGATATAAAAGATTACGGGAATAAATAGAAACATTCCGAGGCTTTTGATCAGCGTAAAGAGCATGGTTGCGGTTTTGGAATAGAGTCCGACCAACAGACCGATCATTGATGTAAGCGATGCGGCAACGATAATAACCACTATAACCTCCAAAGGCCGTGGACCGAATGCCCGGTTTAACAGCAAGGTTACTACAGCAAGAAAAGTAGCGAATATAAAACCGAGAAGCCATTTGGCAGCCAGAATTTCATTCAACCTGGCTGAAGTAACCATCATGGCAGTCAGGGTTCCCCGTTCTTTTTCTTCAACAAGACTGGAACTCGGCACCCATATACCGGCCATGACCAGTGCATAGAAGACAATAACCGGGACCAGCCTGATTGATATAGGGAGGCCTGGCTCACCGAAGTATACCATCTGTACATCAACAGGAGGATCTCCTTCTTCCAACTCCCTGATCTGTTCAATAGCCATGACACTGATAATGATCCGGTTAGAAGCAAGGCTTTCTCCGCTAATATAGAAATCGAGCTTCGGTTTTTCGCCGGCTTTAACAGCTTCGTCGAATCCGGCTGTAAGGATCAGTCCGGCATCAAGATCGTGCTGTTCAACCATTTCAATCAGTTCGTCGGTATAATCCAGGATGGAAACCTCAAATCCTTCCAGCTCCTGAACCGCCGTGGTAACAGCCGAATTACCGAAGTCGACAATACCTACCCGTGGTTTCGGTTCAAAGAGAGACCCGAACGTAACCTGAAAAAGAAGGGTTAGGGCAAAGGGCATGATCAGCGCCCAGATAAAAAATGATTTACGCGGCCCAACAGAAAAATCTTTGAATAGGATCTTTAATACTCGATTGATACTCATAGCGTAGCCACCTTCCTTTTCAAGACGAAGAGTCCCGCTGCAAAGATAATCAGGACCCATAAAGCAGCATAGAGCAATGAAGTATACGAATCAGCCCAGGTTGCTCCATGAATGGTTACTTCATAAAGTAGGTTGACTATGGGGTAACTGGGAAGAGCCCTGACCCAAGTTGCTACCGAACCAGGAAAGAGGACGGCAAATGAAGGGATCATTAAGGGAATGATAAAGAGCATGCTGAACATCAGTTGTCCGATAAAATCTTTTCCTGCCGCACCAACAAGCATGGCAACTGCTGTAAAGAGCAGCGAACCGAGGAATATTGTTAATAAAAGCAGCGGCCAATTTTCAGCAGTAAAAGCCCTGACGAATATTAGAACGATCAATCCCTGGCTCATGGCCAGGGCCATCCCGAAAATTGTTTTGGCTGTCAGAAAGTGCCAGACCCGCATTGGTGTGACCAGAAGGGCAGTAACGGTGCGCTGCAGAACTTCGTTGGAGATCAACGAAGCCAGGGCAAATGTTTCCATCATCAGGATAAAGAAGGCAATCAGTGGTCTCATTTTTGTTCTTGTTGAGATCTGGGCACCCAGGCGGTCCTGCCCTAAAATGATCATTTCTTCATCGGGAAGTTCGACCGGCAATTCATGTCCGGCCAGCTGGTAAGCCATCTCGCGAATAAATCCCTGCATGGCTCCCCTGATTTCATCGGGGACAGCCGCGTCGGCAAAAACGGTAACTGTTGGTCTTACTCCCACAACCACATCACCAAAGAAGGTAGGGGGAAATGACATACCGATGTCCAACCTGATTCTTTTCGAATTCTCGGGCTTTTTTTGTTCTCCGTCAGGATCATGAATAACAAACCGACCCTGCTCTGTCTTGTAAACTTCCAGGTCCTGCGTAATTGCTTTTTTCAGTTGATCTTCGTTTTCAAACTCGACCAGCATCAGGCCTTCTTCTTCGAAGGCTGCTTCAAGATCGTCAAATTGTTCGAGGAGTTGCTCCGGGATTCCGGCAGCCAGCAAAACATCCCTTCCTTCGCTGAATAATTCAGAGAGTGGAGGGGTTATGGCAAAGGTAATATCTTCTTCTACAGTGTCAGGCACTATCCAGAAAATGGCGACAAAGAAGACTAGGCTAATAATGGTCAGGAAGAGGTAAATGGTATTCCTGCTGTACACCTTGAGATCCTTTTTGAGTATGGCCAGAAGAAGCTTGCTTCCTGAAATTTGTGATTTCATCCCACCAGCCCCCTACCGGTAAGCTTGATAAAGATCGCTTCCAGGGTTGCTTCTTCCGTATGGATAGTCATAAGGTCAGGTGAAGCAGCCAGAGTGCTTAACCTGGATGATGATTGTTCACCATCCAGGGGAAGGTTTTCCTCTCTTACCTCGTTACCGTCGCGTAGGCGGACTTTTACCGATCTTTTGCCGTGCTTCAGTTTTAAACTCTCAGCAGTATCGAGGGCGACAATTTCTCCTTCATTGATGAAGGCTACCCGGTCTGAGAGCTCGTCGGCTTCATGCATATTGTGAGTTGTTAATAAAACGGCTGCTCCCCGGTCGGCTTCTTCCTTGATAGTTTTTCTTATGGCTGCTGCTGTAACCGGATCAAGGCCATCTGTCGGTTCGTCAAGGAACAGGACTTTTGGCTTGTTGATAAAAGCCCGGGCGATCATCAGTCGTTGGCGCATCCCTTTCGAATAGTTCGATACGCGATCTTTGGCGCGATCGGCAAGCCCTACCCGGCGTAGTGCTCCCAGCGAGTCGGGGTTGCGGATACCGAAGAGGGAGGCAAAAAAGTCCAGGTTCTCAAGGGCGGTCATCTCCAGATAGAGGTTTTTCTCTTCGAAAGAGACACCGATCTGTGATTGAATAACCGGATCATCCCTCCCGATATCGCGACCCAGTATTTGGGCGGCGCCTCCTTTAAGCTCAAGTTGGCCGGTCAATACCTTGATCGTTGTCGACTTACCAGCTCCATTGGGGCCTAGAAAGCCGAGAATTTCTCCCGGATAGACTTTGAAACTGATATCTTTTACAGCCTGTAGACTGCCATACCAGTGGCTTAGATTCTGAACGTTAATTGCTGGGGTGTCAGTTCTTGCTTTAATTCCAGCGGTCTGCTCAGGCAAAGGCTCTTTGGTTTCGTCAAAAGGCTTGAAGACCTCTTCGAAGGACTTAACAAAGCTGCCGTTTTCCCACAGTCCTTTAAGGACTTTACCGTCCGGTTTACTGTAGATTCCGTAACCGTGTCTTTTACCTTCAACCAGTTCTCCCTTGTAAATTCCGCCGCCGGCGTAGAATACTGTTCCCCTGCCGTGAGGTTTTCCTTCTTTCCAATCACCGTCATATCTTGTACCGTCAGGCAGCGCCAGTCTGCCCTGTCCGTGAGGGATGTTATCTCTAAGCTGCCCGGCATATTTGCCGCCCATCCATGGGATACTTTGTTTTTCCGGGGTCTTTTCGAATTCAACCACCAATAATCACCAGCCTTCATCTGGGCTAATTTAAATAACTTATTACCAGCCCTATCTTATCAGGAAACATTCATGAAAAACAAATTACTGTGCTCATTTCTTATTGTTTTCTAATAATCGTCATCCGGTTCTTCTTTTTTAGGTTTTAAGAAAAGCATTTTCCACACTTTGATTTTCAGCGGTAAAATAATTGCTATTGCGACAACAATTAATACCCATCCCCACCACGGCATTTCGTTCGCCTCCTCTCAGTTAATATTTTCACTCTCGACCAAATCTATGCGGAGATTGTTTCACCATCTATACATTATCCTGTTCTGGTGGAGGCATTGCCTCCTTTAAGCGATCGATCATCTTTTCCAGTTCCTGCAGGTATTCCTTTAAAGCTTCCATTCCAGACAGAGTCAGTGAAACCGAAGTAAGCGGCCGGTTATCTTTAAATGATTTGATAATGGATATGTAGCCTGCTTCTTCCAGCCTTTTCAACTGAACTGAAAGATTACCCGCAGTTAAACCTAATTTTTCATTAAGCTCTCTAAACGGTACATTTTGACCTCCCGCAGCCAGGTAGCTGATTATCTGGAGGCGGGCTGGTTCGTGGATTAACCGGTCAAGATCAGGTTTATTATCTTTTTTTCTGCTTTTGCTCATTGTGATTACCTCTTAAGATTTATGCCCGGGTAGATCCAGATAGAGCAGCAGGGATGAAATGATAAATCCTGCTGAAAATGTGAAACCAAGAACGGCCATGGGATGAATTATTTCAGCAGTGAAGAGTGATAAAAGACCCGTTGCGATCAGCCACATGCTTAACAGATTATATTCCTTTAGAGAAAAGATGGGGCTGGTTGAGAGAAACATCAGTCCCGAAAGGATCGAAAGGGTTGGAATAATATAGCTTGTCAGGTCTTTGCTGCAGAGGAAGATGGTTACTAGAATTATGACCAGTATATTGGGGATCATTAACAAGAGCAAGCGGGGAGTGTAGATTTCCGAGAATAACTTGTCCAGGTTAATGTCATTGCGAATACCCCTGGCGCTTTTCAGGAAGTTACCAATCTTAAGAAACCCGACTAAACAGCAAGCCAGCCCGATTAAAATGTAGAGGGCAATTCTGATTCCGAGTGGAACTGCTCCAAAGGATTCGTAGTATTCACCCAGGTAGTATGATACAACAGCAAAAAAGGCTATGATTAGTCCCGCAATGAGTGTAACGCTTCTAACTGCTTTCCGGATATCAATAAAATTGAATATACTGTCGCTTTTGATGATGGCTTCCTTGATCAACTGCAGGTCAGCAATAACTTCTTTCAGTTCCTGAGGTTTATTATCCACTTGACTCACCCTTTTAACTTTATATTATAAACCTATTTACTATATAATATATTTTATGAAATTAGTCAATAGTTTTTTATAAAATATTTTTATAAAATAATTGAAGGGAAAAATTTTTACTGTGGAAAGCTAAATAGGCAATATTATGAAGATGAATTAAGGGATTCATGGAATAACTGGAAAGCTATACTGACTCTGAAAGCACTATTATTTCTGGATGCATTCGGGCGTATTGAAAAATAAAATTTATCAAAAATGCTATATAATTAACTCAGAAGCGTGAAGATTGTTTAATGTTTTGGGAGAATAGCTAAATTACATAATAGAGGTGAGAATTGTGGAAGACAAAGATAGCTATCGCAAATATCTGCAAAAGCAGTTGGAAGGCTGGGTTGAAGAGGTTAAAGATTTGAAAAAGAAGGCTGGAGCAGCGGGGGCTGAAGCTTTCAAAAACATGCCTGAGCAGATTAAGGTTTTGGAAAAAAAGATTGAAGAAGGCACTCAGAAATTGAAAGAGTTGGCCGAGACCAATGAAGAGTCATGGGAATCTTTAAAGGATGGTTTTGAATCTGCCTGGAAGTCACTGTCGGCAGGTTTCAAAGAGGCTGCGGATAAGTTTAAGTGGGAAAAAGATGAGGATTAAAAAAATCAGCATTAAGGGTGACATAATTTAACCCTCTTTATTTTTTGTTGCAGGTTCTGGACCAAAATACTGGTAATACTGGACCTTAATATTGCCGTGGTAAAGTTTGCGCCTTTTTGAGGCTTTCTTTCCGAAAGCCCTTTCAAAATCTTCATATGCCGTGATAATATACCAGGACCATGTATCGAGAGTTTTAAAGGATTTGCCCATTTCTCGATAAAGTTTTTCAATTTCTTTTATATCCCCCAAACGTTCTCCATACGGCGGGTTACAGATAAGCTTGCCGTATTTCTTTTTTGAACTTAATTCAGCAAGCGGTCTGACCTGGAAGTGTATAGAATCTTCTACTCCAGCTTTTGCGGCATTCCGACGGGCAGTTTTAATGGCTTCACTGCTGATGTCCGTGCCGCTGATATCGAGCTTTTGTGAATAATTGGCCAGATCATGGGTTTCCTTGCGGGCATTACGCCAGAGATCCCGTGGTATATTCGGCCATTCTTCGGAAGCGAAAGTCCGGTTCATTCCCGGAGCAATATTTTGTCCGATCAGGGCAGCTTCAATCGGAATAGTTCCAGATCCACACAAAGGGTCAATAAGCGTTCTATCCGGTTCCCAGCGAGAGATCAGCACCAGGGCGGCTGCCAAAGTTTCCCTCAGTGGTGCACCGCTGCCACTCAGGCGGTAACCGCGCTTATGCAGCCCGGCGCCGCTGGTATCGATTGTCAGGGTGGCTGTATCTTTAAGGAGAGCCACCTCGATACGGTAAAGCGGGCCGTCTTCTTTAAACCACTCTGTCTGGTAATTCTTTTTCATGCTTTCCACTACCGCTTTTTTGACAATTGCCTGGCAGTCAGAAATGCTGAAGAGAGTTGATTTGACTGATTTGCCATCAACAGGAAAATTTGCCTTTGCCGGGAGTATGTCAGGCCAGGGCAGGGCCTTGGTTTTTTCAAAAAGTTCATCAAAAGTTGTAGCTTTGAATTCACCAACTTTAAGCCGGATCCGGTCTGCTGTGCGTAGCCATAAATTAGTGCGGCAGATTGCATTCTCATCTGCTGTAAAGGTGACCTTTCCGTTTTCCACAGTCACCTGCTTATAACCCAGGGCTTTTACCTCTTTGGCAACCAGGGCTTCAAGTCCAAAGGTTGATGTGGCGATTAATTCAAGTTGAGCCATAATATCTCTCCCTAGCAATTTTATTTGTAAACATCATCATGGGAACCTACATTTACAGGAATGATGAGGTCATCATGAATAATAAATAAAAGGCTGATCCGGTAATTTATATTGATTGAAGCTCCGTATAGATCTGCGTATGAACCTTTTAATTTGTGCAGTTTTAAGGAAGGATGACCGGGATTGAGTTCAAGTAGTTTCAGCGTTTTACTATATTGGTTTGTTAGCTCCGGGTGCTTTTTTAGAAAAGCAGCCGCTTTTTTATTATAATTATCAGTGTAGATGATTTTATGCATTAGTAATCCTCTTAATATGTTCTTCTACATTTTCAGCAACATATTTACCCTGCTCAATTTCTTTTAGAGTTTCATTAATTGCTGATTCAAGTTCGCATTCCCGGTAATAATTATATTTCTCAATTGGAATTATTACATATGTACTCTTGCCTCTGACAGTTACTACCACTTCATCAGATTCTTTAACTGCCATATCAATTGCAGAGACACCTTTTGTTTTTAAATCATTAGCGGTGATATAATTGTCCATAGAATTCACCTCTCTTTTCAGTACTATATTTAGCACTATAATAAACATTTATAATAATACTATATAAAGTATTTTACGTCAATCGCACAGGGGGACCGCACAGGGGGACGGTTCTTCTGTGTCATTTAGTTGCGCAAAAGGACGGTTCAATTTAGTCAATTGGGATGTTTTATAAATTTTTGTTACAGACTTTAGAATAAATAAGTGACACAGAAGAACCGTCCCCCTGTGCGATTGACGTGCGGTGGTTAGACGGTTATGTGATAAACTAATATAGATTAAAAGACGTATTTTTGGGAGTGTAGAGCTTATGAGGTTGAAGATGTCAGTTTCGCTGGATTCGGGTGCGGATAATGGCCATGCACTTGTTTTTGCCTATAGAGAAGACCAGATCCTGGTTATCGATAATGGTGAGGTATGCCGTATTCCCGAGCGTATTGAGCTGGAAAAAATGAATTTAAATATAGTGCGGCGGCATTTTCTTGGCACTCTGGACGGTCAGTCCTGTTATTCGGTTGACCTGGACACTGCCAGTTCTGCTGTGGGTGGAAGTTCATTTATAGGACTCAGAGAACTCTTCGGAAAGGTCGACGATGAAATATTCTCGCTGGCCGTACATGCCAATCAGGTAATTAACTGGGACAGAATGCACCAGTACTGCGGCAAGTGCGGAGCTCGGACAGAATATGCCCCAGATGAACGGGCAAAAATCTGTAAATGCTGTGATGCTGTATATTATCCCCGTATTTCCCCAGCAGTAATAGTCGCCATAAAAAAGGGCAGAGAACTCCTGTTACTTCGGAATAAGCGGTACAAGCATGAATTTTACAGCGTATTGGCCGGATTTGTCGAACCCGGTGAAAGCCTTGAGGAATGCCTGGTACGTGAAGTAAAGGAGGAAGCGGGAATTGAAGTCAAGAATATAAAGTACTATGGCAGCCAGTCCTGGCCATTTCCCAATTCACTTATGGTCGGTTTTACAGCTGATTATGCAGGTGGGGAACTTCGGCTTGATGAAATAGAGATTGCAGATGCCGGATGGTTTACCCCGGAGAATTTTCCAAACCTGCCTGGCCCGATCAGTATAGCCCGGAGGCTGATCGATTCATTTGTAGATGAGCAGAATAGATAGTAAAGGGAGCGGGGAAATATTGAATAGTTTTATGGAGGCCGCTATAAGTGAAGCGCGAAAGGGATTAGAGGAAGGCGGTATTCCAATCGGTGCTGTTCTTGTTCATAATGGGAAGATCATCGGCCGGGGCCATAACAGGCGTATTCAGAAAAGCAGTGCTATCTTGCATGGAGAAACTGATTGTCTGGAGAATGCAGGTCGACTGCCTGCTTCAATTTACAGGGAAAGCGAGATATATACAACCCTTTCGCCCTGCTCGATGTGTACAGGTGCGATTTTGCTTTACGGTATCCCACGGGTCATTGTTGGTGAAAATAAGACATACCTGGGCGAAGAAGACCTTCTCCGATCAAGAGGGGTGGAAGTTGAAGTTCTACAGGATGAAACCTGTATAAAAATGATGGAAGAGTTTATTGCAGCAAACCCCAATCTCTGGAATGAGGATATTGGTGTAGAGTAATATTGCACAGCAGATAATGTGATAACAGATAAAAAGGAATATACTGGATATGAACAAAGCAGCAGCACAATTTATTGAAGCAGTTAGCAAGTATAAGGCCATAGCCATCTATATCCCCGGTTCGCCTGATCCTGATGCCATTGCTTCAGCTTATGCCATAAATATTATGCTCAATTATATCTCGGTTAATTCCGACATTTTTGCCGAGCACAGATTATCTTTGGCGCAAAACAGGGTATTCATAGAAAGATTAAGGATACCTGTAATCTTTGATAAAAAGATCAACCCCAAGAAATATCAAGCTTACATAGTGCCGGATTTTCAGGATAACCGGATCGATTATCTAAATAATAGTATCCCCTGTGCAGCGCATATAGATCATCATGTCAAATCTAATGAAACAATACAGGCAGATTTTTCTTTAATCAGGACTGATGTGGGTTCAACCAGTACTCTAATTGCACTGATGGTAAAAAACCTAAACATAGAGATCTCCGAAACTGATATGACTTCACTGGCTACTGCCCTGACCTTTGGCATTCAGACCGACACAGACAAGTACAATAATATAACTCCACAAGATATTGAAGCATTGGAGTACCTTCAAGGGTTTGCCGATAAAGAGATTTTACAGGAGTTAAACAGCATGCCTCCCTCGACAAAAACTCTAACCAATTATAAAAAGGCTCGTGAACAGGAAGTGGTCTACAAAGATTGGGCGTTTTATGGTCTAGGCTTCATCGATGCCAGGAGCCGCGATTCTATTGCAATTACTGCTGATATGCTTTTGAAAAATACTGAACATAAAACAGTGGCCGTTTTTGCCGTGATTGAGAACCAAAGGAAAGGTGAGTTATTTCTTGATGTCTCCCTGAGATCGAAGAGCCGCAATATTGATCTTAACCGTGTAATTAAGCAAATCACCCCGAATGGGGGAGGTAGGCGTTATAAAGGGGCTTATCAGGTCAGATTGAATTACTTTTTAAGCGCCCCGGACAGGGAATTGTTATGGAAAGTTATTGAGGACAGTACAATTGAGACGCTTCGTAAGAGCAGGGATGCGCTCTATATTACCGGCATTAAAAGTATTTATGGCCGTGTAAAAGATAAATTTACTTCAATACTGAAAAAAGATACCAACCGATAGATCTGACCAAGGAGGAGAAATTATGGGGATAGTGAGGGGGACTATTGCCCTGATTGGTTCCGGCGAACTTTCCGGTACCATGGTCGAAACTCACAAGAAGCTTCTTTCCCAGAGTGAATATAAGGGGAAATCACTCTTTCTTGATACTCCTGCGGGATTTCAGGAAAATGTAGATTTGATTGCCCGTCGGGCGGTGCAATATTTTCAAGATAAGATTGGTGAAAACTTGGAGGTTGCTTCATTTAAGTCGATTGAAATGGCTAACTTGCCGGAAGGGGAAAAGGCTTTTCATGATTTAAGCGAAGCAGGATATGTACTGATCGGTCCTGGCAGTCCGTCATACACAGTTAAAAACCTGGAAACCTCTCCGATTCCCAGCCTGTTAAGCGCTATGGTTGCCAGGGGAGGCTGCCTGGTAGTTGCAAGTGCAGCAGCACTTACTGTAGGCAGCCACACTATTCCGGTTTATGAAATATATAAGGTCGGAGAAAAACCTGATTGGGTGAAAGGCTTGAATATATTGGGCCACCTGGGGTTGGAAATTGTGGTGGTTCCTCACTGGAATAATGCTGAAGGTGGAAACCATGATACCCGGTTTTGTTATATGGGTGAAAAGAGGTTCAGAATACTCGAAACAAAACTTCCTCAGGGGGCAACTATTCTTGGACTTGATGAGCACACTGCCTGTATATTAAATTTTTCTTCCCGCGAAGCTATGGTGGAAGGTTTGGGGCAGGTAACGATCAGAAGAGATGAAGAAGAGCAGCATTTTGATCGCAATGACAGGATAACTTTTGATCAATTACAGGGCAAACCATCTGTAACAAGTGCAAAAGGAAGCACCAGGGTTGAAAAAGGGGTTCATTCCGAAGGCAAAGCTGAGCCGGAAACCTCGTTTTGGGATCGTCTGCATGAAATTGAAAATTCATTTCAGACTGCTCTTGAGCAAAACGACTCAGCAGCGATGGCCACCATGTTGTTGGAAGCTGATAGACAACTCTGGCAGGCTCAACTTGACCTGGAAAATCCCGAGTTTATATCGCAGGGACGGGAAATTTTCCGTGAAATGATAGTTCTTGCCGGAACCGGTTTTGAGTTGGCCTCAAAGGTTATACCCCGCAAATTCAATGATCTGGTAAACCACATGATTGAATTACGTGAAGAATACCGAAAAGATAAACAATGGATCAGGGCCGATCAGGTCCGCAGCCTTCTGCAGAAGGTGGGTGTTGTACTGGAGGATACAGAAGAAGGACCCAGGTGGCACCTCTGATCATTGGGTTCAGATTTTTCAATTAGCCAGTGATTTATGGATTACTCGCACCTGTCGAAAATGATGTTCATCATGATAGATCCCGACACGCAAAGCCTGTATAAGGTTGAGCCAACCAATTGCTGGATCGTATACATTCATATTACCCAACAAATCCTCTTCTTTTGTTTCGTAGAAATTCCTTATTTTTTGATGTTCTGCTTGATAAAGATTATAGAGCGTTTCCAAAGGTACAGGATTTTCTCTATTAAACTTGGAAGGCCACATCCAGCCAACATTTAGAGGAAATCCTGGACGCTCATAGACATCATCAATAGTTTTCTGGTATATTCTTTTTCGTTTTAGCATTGCATAAGGCATCAGAATAGGCCAGATGAATTTTAACAGTCTTCTGAAGGAGCGGAGCAGAACACGGGCATGGTCAATGTTTTCACCGATAGACCATTCTTTTTCAGCCGGTCTTTGCCAAAGTATACTGGTATCCAATCCATCAATTTCAGAAAAATTGGCTTCGCGCTGCGTTTCCATTTGTCAAGACAAACAAGGTGGCAGGCTCATTGCGGAGGGTTTAAAGCAATTATCTCAGAAGGGAGTAAAACTGGTTTTTGTTTTAGGTCATCCGGAATATTATCCTATCCATGGATTTAGACCGGCAGGGGTCCCGGGATTTGAAGCACCTTACCCTATATCTGACGAGGTTGCTGATGCCTGAATGGTTCAGGAACTTCACCCTGGAGTTATTGGGAAAGTGAAAGGTAAGGTTATTTGTGCAGATACCATGAACCGGCCTGAATATTGGCGGGAGTAGTATTAAAGATCTCCCTTCAAGCCGAGTTCTTCAGCAGCTGACTGCATACCTTTAATAGTTTCTTCAATCACTTTATCTAACTCCATATCCAGCAAAGCAGTGCCATCTTCAATGATATTGCGGTCAACACCAGCCGCAAAATTTTTATTCTTATACTTTTTCTTAACCGAGCTTAGGGTTAGATCTAGAATACTTTTACTGGGGCGCATCAGAACTGTCGCAACGATTAAACCTGTAAGCTCATCTATAGTGTAGAGGACCTTTTCAACCCGTTCGACCGGCTCAACGTCGGTACAGATTTTCCAACCATGACTGATTGCCGCTCTAATGTATTCCTCCGGCCAACCTTCTGCTTTTAATATTTCCTCAGTTTTCTTGCAATGTTGGTCAGGATACTTTTCATAATCAAGGTCATGAATAAGCCCGATTACTCGCCATTTTTCCTCATCGCCTTCTCCGTAAATTTCTGCAAAATGGCCCATGACTGCCTCAACCGCCAGAGCATGTTTAATCAGGGCATCATTCTGGTTATACTTTTTCAGGATTGCCATTGCATCTTCACGGGTAGGTTTTTCTAACATTATCATTCACTTCTTTCATCCGATTTGTTTATATTCCCTGGAGTTTAGCTGGGATTATACTTTCAGTTCTTGAAGTTTATATTAAAATCCTGCCTGACAATCTAGACCAAAACCACTTTCCACAAGTTCTGTTAACCTGCCCAGCGCTCTTACTGCCGGAGCGCCATCTATAACGTCATGATCAACTAAAACGGTCAGATGTAGATAATCACGTATTTCAATCTCATTATCAACAAGTGATTAACTATATTGTGCTATACTATTATTTGGAATTTATTATGAGCAGATAGGCGGGTTTAAATAATTTGCCTGAAGACAATCTTAAGCGTGAATATCCGGCAACCGGGCATTTTGATGATTTTTCCGACATATCAGGCAAAAAAATATTTTGGGTTGTTTTACTGAACGCTGCAATTACCGTAGCAGAATTCATTGGTGGATTGCTCTCCGGAAGTCTGGCTTTAATGTCGGATGCCGCCCATAACTTGAGTGATACTGTAGCTATTGCTCTATCTTATTTTGCCAACAGAATTGCCCAAAAACCGAAAGATCCCAGGATGACATTTGGTTATAAAAGGGCGGAAATTTTGGCTGCATTTATAAACTCTTCAGTTTTGCTTGCCATATCAGTCATGTTAATATACGAAGCGATCAAGCGATTCAGTACACCTGAGCCTATAGATAGCACACTAATGATTACGGTGGCATTCATCGGATTGCTGGCAAACTTATTATCTGTTTTTATTTTGGAAAAAGATTCACGGAATAACCTGAATATTAAATCGAGTTACCTCCACCTGATCAGCGATACAGTTTCATCAGTGGGTGTTATTACAGGTGGTATTGCTATCAGAATCTGGGGTATTGTTTGGATAGATCCGCTGGTTACAGTTTTTATTTCATTTTTTATTATTAATAAAGCCTGGGTAGTCATACGAAAGACTGTGGATATACTTATGCAATCATCCGCAGAGCTTGATTATGAGGCAATTAAAGCAGGAGTTGAAAATATTGCAGGGGTAAAAAATATCCATCATGTGCATTCATGGATGAGCAATGAAAAAACAATTTATTTCGAAGCACACATTGATATGGAAGATATGCAGCTTTGCGAGGCAGAGAAAATTTATGATGAAATCGAGCAATATTTAATAGAAAATCATGGTATAAGCCATGTTACACTGCAGGCAGAAGTTGATAAGTGCTGCGAAAAGTCGATATTCAAGTGTTGAAATATGATTAATCATTAATCACGGAAATTATAAAAATTAAAGACCGCAGCGTTTAACGATGCGGTCTTTAATCTATTAATTGGCTTATGCGTTTCTTAAAATGCATATTCCGCTACAACCATAGCTCGTACTGTTACCTCGTCCGGTGTGATCGGAGTGGAACCATCACCCATGGCCATTTCTTCTTTCAGCATATCACTCTGAAATCTGAAGGGAAGGTAGTCTGTTCTTTCCTCTCTTACACTGTGCAGACCGGATATTCTTGCCCCTGCACCTTCAGCGATAGATTCTGCCTTTTTAGCAGCCTGTTCGGTGGCTGCTTTTAGAGCCTGCATCAAGAGTTCCTGTGGGTTTTCAATTTCGAAAGTGATATAATTTATGCTGTTCGCTCCGGCACGGACTGCAATATCGATAATTTCGCCGACTGCTTCCAGATCGTTCGTAGAGACAATTATTTCATTTACAACCTGGAAGGTTTGCTGCTCTTCCTGACCGAGCGGGCGGCCTTCCATCCATTCCCGATAACTGTAAAGCCGGTATGATCCGGTGACCAAATCTTCTTCAGCCAATCCGAAGGCAAGCAGGGCTTCTTTTACAGATGTAGCCAGCCGGGCATTTTCTTCAACTGCCTGTTCAGCTACAGTGCTGCGGGTTTCTACTGCAAGACTGATCTTAGCCAGCTCTGGTGGGGCTGTTAATTCTGCCTCACCATAAGTTTGTATAACTCTCGGCGCTTCAACAGTGCCGGTTGACAACTGATTTCCACCACATCCAACAACGAGTAACCCTACTACCAATACAAGTGCTGTAATGATAATTATATTTTTTGTACTCATTGCTCCAAGCCTCCTCTTTGTTTACCTTTATTATCTTTATATCTGATAGACAAAGATAGGTTTAAATTGGTTCCAGGCACATTAATTAGGCAATTTTTCACGCATCGGTTTTATATAGATGTTAAATAGTTTTATAGAAGTTCAGGATCTGTTCATTAAAGTCAGGAGCTTCGGCATAAGCCCCATGCCCAAGATGGGGATATATTTTAAGGCGACTGTCTTCTATGGCAGCGGCCATTTCTTCCTGTACTTCAGGTCCACCCACAACTTGATCAGATCCGCCGCCGATGATGAAGGTGGGGCACTTTATTTCTGATAGCTGTTCATAGGCGTTGTGGGTTAAGCAGGAGTTAGCTTGAATAAGGAATCTTTCTTTCGACTGCGGCTTGTCGATCGCTTTAATCAGTGATAAAAATAAACGGTATTTTTTTAGATATTTTTCGGTGAAAGATTTTTCCATTGTATCAATCGAGAGTTCTCCGAATTTCTCTTTTTCAGCCAGATCGATCCAGTTTGTTACCACTTTTTGAATGACTTCATTCTGTCGTGCTAAGGAGATTACGATGGCCAGTTTTTTAACTTTTTCAGGATGATCTATCGCGAGCCATTGAGAGATCATTCCGCCCTGGGAGACGCCCATAATATAAGCAGTATCGAGTCCCAGTTTATCCATCGCTTCAGCTTGATCACCGGCCATATCGCGTGTTGTGTATTCCGGCTCAAGGTTATTCTTACGGCTGAAAACCCAGATACGAAAATCCCGGGCATATGCTTTATAAAAAAACCAGAGCATCAAGCCACTGCCTTTAACCGTTCTTAAACCATCACTCAATCCCGGAATGATAACCAGGGGTTTGCTTCCCTTTCCAAATGAAACATAATTCATGGTGCTCTTGCCAATTTCGATGTTGGAATCGATTATTCTTCCCGGCATATTCATAATTCTGCGCATCGCTCCTTTAATCAACGGATTCTTAATTATTTGCTCCCTGTATTTTATACCTGTAATGTGCTAAACAGGCAATACCTAATCAGAAAATTGTGGGGATCCAGTTAAATAATAGCTGGAAAAAGTTTATAATAAACTGAAACCGATTATAAACATAAAGGATGATCAGTCTCATGGTGAACAACAAGGTATGCATTGTTACAGGAGCAGCAGTCGGAGTTGGCTTGGGAGCATCTGAGGTGCTCGCCGAAGATGGAGCAAAAGTAATCATGACCGATATTGCTGAAGAGAAGTTGATGGCTGAAGCAAAGAGGCTTGATTCAGATTGTTATAAAGCAGATTTAACTGACCGGAGAGCATGTAAAGCCCTGGTTGATTATGTTATGGGAAAATATTCCCGGGTGGACATCCTGGTAAATGTTGCCAGTATTCAGACGATCAGCCCTATTGATGAATTTCCGGAAGACAAGTGGGATTATATGATCAGTTTGATGCTGACAGCGCCGTTTTTGCTGACCAGGTATGTATGGCCCTCAATGAAAAATAATAATTGGGGGAGGATAGTACACCATAACTCAATTCACGGCCTGGTTGCTTCGGAGTTCAGGGCTGCTTACGTATCGGCCAAACATGGTTTGAGCGGTCTGACTAAGGTATCTGCGCTTGAAGGTGGGAAATATGGTATAACTGTGAATTCAATATGTTCCTCATATGTGAGAACTCCAATGTTCGAAAACCAGATTGCTGATCTGGCCAGGATCAATTCTATTTCTGAGGAAGAGGTAATCGAGAAAATTGTTTTGCAAAAAGCAGCGATAAAAAGACTTCACGAACCGAAAGAAATCGGTGAAATAATAAAATTTTTCTGTTCCGATGCAGCTATAGGAATTACCGGAACAACTTTTACTGTTGATTGTGGCTGGACTGCAGGTTAAAAACCGGTTTGACATGAGAAAATGATAACGGAGAGGCTATTTTTTTACCTCTCCGTTAAATATTTACTGTGGTTGCCGGCTAATATTCGCGAACAATATTTATGGTGGGATCAAGGGCTGATTCCATCAGATAAGCCATGCCGAAATTTTTGTCAGTCAATTTATCTTTTATGGTAGAGATTGGAACAGCACGCCTGATCAGGGAAAGGTATATTCCGGCTCCGCCTATGTCGCCGGCCAGGCGGAAGCCGACCAACCTGTCATCTTTGACCCATAATTTCCGCAAGTTACCGTCGCTGCGAACGGATAACTCTTCGCCTTCCATGATACCTGCTGCCATGACGGGTAACCCAAGATGTTTAAGGCTGTTCATACTGTCTGAGCCGTTATAAACTACATCATGACCCAGCAGGTTAAGGCCGGCAACCACCCCTTGGGCTACAGCATTTGGGAAATTAGCATGAGCATAGCGGCGTCCACTGACCCGATCAGTAGTTTCCGCTATATCTCCTGCTGCATAAACATCAGGATAGTTTGTGCAGAGTTTTTCATCTACCATAACTCCCCAGTCGCTTTCTATTCCTGAGCCTTCGAGGAACTCGATGTTTGGCTTCAGTCCGGTTGCAGCAACCAGCAGATCGGCTTGTAGTTCCTTCCCCGATCTCATCTGCACTCCTTCGGCTCTGTCCCTTCCGGTGAAGGCTAGCGCATCGGCATCTTCGCCCTCAATTATTTCAATCCCTCTTGCACGCAGCATGTTCATAATAAATGCTGAAGTTTCAGGGTCAAGCATTCCCCGCATTATCCTGGAGCGAACCAGCATTTTGACGGCTATGCCTAATTCATTAAGCAGCAGGGCAATTTCCACACCGATGAATCCGGCCCCTACAATTAAAGCTGTTTTAACTTCTCCAGCTCGAACCCGTGACAACAGTTTCTCTCCAGCCATAAGAGATTTAAAGTTATGGATTCCTTCTTTATCGGACCCATCAAGTGGAGTGTATAACCTGGCCCCTGCAGCAATAAGCAGACGATCATAAGCAAGCGTATCACCGCTGTCCAGAATGATGGTTTTTTTCTCGGTTTGTATATGTTTTACTCGGATTCCAGGGCGGAATTCAATAGACAATTTCTCCGGGAAGTCTTTACCTTTCCAGAAATGGACGGGCTCGCCTGTAAGAAAGTACTCGACCAATGCCGGAGGAGAATAGGGCGGATACGGTTCACTTGATAACATTATAATATCCGCAAGTTCATCAAAGCGGCAGACAGTTTCTGCAGCAGTTACACCTGCCGGTCCGGCGCCGATAATAATTATTTTTGTCACTTGTTGATCACTCCTTTGACCGGTTATGACCAGAAAGGTCGGCGCTCTTAAGACATTTGTATTTTATCAGGATCCAAAGCCGGTAAGCCCAGTCCTTTACGTTTACTTTCGATATGGCGTCTGATCAGTACGGCTGCCTTTTCGGGGTCTGGTTCAACGGCAAATGATGCACCGACCACATCATTCAGGCCGCCGGCCAGAAGATTTACGACATTCGGGCTGCCGAATATATTAGGTTGTACGCCCAGTACGGTATAAATACCGGACGCCACAACATACGCACCGATTGAAACTGCTTTTTCTGAATACCATTCTGGAGCTGCACCGGCCAGCGGAAGTTTATCGATATCAGTTCCCAGGAAGTTGGCCAGTGCGGCCGCGAGGACCAGGATACGGGTATTATCGACACATGAACCCATGTGAAGAACCGGAGGAATCCCTAGGGCGTTGCAAACTTCTTTGAGCCCTTTTCCAGCCAGTTCAGCGGCTCCAGGGACCATCAAGCCTGCTTTACCGTTGGCAACTGCACTGCAGCCGGTAACGACTACCAGGATATCATTTTCAATCAGGCGGCGGGTCAGGGTTACATGTCCATAATCGTGCTTGATCTTCGGGTTATTACAGCCAACGACAGCAGCAGCACCTCTAATACTGCCAGCTTTGATCGCATCTACAAGAGGAGCAGGGCTTCCACCGAGCGCCCCGACGATTGCTTCAACGGAGAAGCCGGCCATCATTTCTGTCGGCGAGACAGGGATGTTTACTCTGTCTGGAATACGGTTAGAGTAATTCTCGACAGCCATTTTGACAATTTCCCTGCCGATTTCAATTCCCCGTTTTGGATCAAATGAGATATGGGTTGCGCCGGTAAATTTTGCCTTATCAAATGTTGAGATCACCTTCGTGTGGAAGCATTTGGCGACTTCAACTACAGATGGCATTATGCACTGGTAATCGACCAGCATTGCCTCCAGCGCGCCGGTCATTATTACCAGTTCCTGGATAAGGTGATTACCAGCCATCGGGATTCCCCGCCTCATCTGTAATTCGTTTCCTGTACAGCATAGGCCAACCAGATTTATGCCTTTTGCTCCCTGCTCTTCGGCTAATTTTTGCAGAGTCGGGTCAGAGGCTGCCTGCACTATAACATCGGAAAGCATGGGATTGTGACCGTGTAGAGCAATATTGACCATATCGGGTTTGAGCACTCCGAGGTTTGCTTTTGATGAAAGGGGCGAAGGGGTGCCAAAAAGAATATCGGAAACTTCTGTGGCGATCATTGAGCCCCCCCAGCCGTCGGAAAGGCTGGTTCGCAGGGCATGTAAAAGTATATTAATATAATCATTGTCCACACCCATGTGAGTTCGATGCAGTGTTTCAACATTTTCACGATCTATTCCGCGCGGGGTAATATGCAGTTTTTCCCACAGCTCCCGGCGGGCAGGAGGAACTCTGTCCAGGAAGGTAAGACTTTCCTTTCGGGTGCCAAAATCTTCCATCATTTCCCAGGCCAGTTCCTTTGCCAGGGTCTTTGCATCTTTGCCATCAACAGAAATACCAAATTCACCGGCAACACGTTTTAGCTTTTCTTCATCGTTAACCTGATAGGAGTTGGTATCACCGGCTCCGACATGATAGAGGGCTTCCAGAATATCTCTTCCATGGTCTGAATGAGCGGATGCTCCCGCGGCAATTGTACGGGCCAGGTTGCGGGCTACAATTACATCGGCGTCTGCACCACATACGCCTTTTTGTGGCCCTTCACCGAAGGGATCAATCCGGCAGGGGCCCATCGCACAGTTGCGGCAGCTTAAACCGAGAGCACAGTAACCACACTGTGGTTCCTGCGCATGCAGACGATCCCATACAGTTTCAATATTTTCCTCACCGGCGATGCGCAATATCTTTTGCGCATCCTGGGCAATACTCAAATCTTTGTAGTGATCAGTCATCTTGATCCTCCTCATTAAAAAAATAAAAAGGTACGCGGAAATTTAGACTACCGTTCATTTAATTTGGAAACGGTTTCCCCGAATTTGCGCCAGGCTTGGAAGTTTTCCGGCAGGTGGGCTGGTTCAGGTGGAACAGAAGCTGCTGCAACAGATACAGCTTTGGCCAGCTGAGAAGAGGAGCTTCTGGCCAGTTCATTAATATCACCGAATAGCAGCGCATTAACTTTGCAGACCTCGACGCAGGCAGGCTCAAGCCCCCTGGATTGACGATCAACACAATGGTCGCATTTCAATGCAACAATTTTACCTTTTAATGCATCTGCAGTTTCGTAGTAGCGAATTACATCGAAAGGACAGACCATGGCACACATGGCGCAGCTGATGCACTTGTTGCCATCGATAAGAACAATTTCTCTGTCCGGGGTTCTGTTGATAGCTGCGGTAGGGCATACAGCCATGCAGGGAGCGGGGTCGCAATGTCTGCATTTATTGGGAAAAGATGAGTTGAGGTAAATTCCTGGGCCGACCTGAATGCGTGGTTTCGGTTTGGGGCTTTCAAAAACAGCTTTGAAAAGATCCTTACTTTGCGAGTGTTCAACAGCACAGGCAATTTCACACTGTTTACAGCCAACACATCGTTCTGGTTGTACAAACACCGTTTTCATGCATCTACCTCCTTTAACTCTGTTTTGAGCTATTTTGATCCGGGGCTTATTGCCACCTTTTCAACCTTTGGACGGTAGCTGCAACCTTGTCTGCAATGAAGTGGTATCTCCATTGCTATGTTCGTCTGGCTTGAAAATATCAAAATTTAGATTTCAAGTCAATGAAATAGATATAAATATCTGAAAGAAATTTTTAAACAGTAATCTATCGCAGGTCGTCTTCAATCTCCTGAAGTGTTTGATCAATGATTTCTACAGTCTCGGGTGGCAGTGATACTAAAACCGGCAGAACAGCGTCCAGGTGATATTCTGTTGAAATGGGAAAATTTAACTGGACCGGCAGTGCCAGTTCAAGCTGGAGAGGAATATTTTCTCGAATGGGAATTGTAATTCGCTGTGGTCCGACTAATGGCAGCACCACTGTGGTTTGAACGGTTGTATCAAGATAGTAAGTGGTGTCAATCGGAACATTGATTGTTTCATCGATTTCAATTTCCAGCTCTAGAGGAATAACCTGATCAACCGCAACCTCCGCAATGAAGGGCTCTGAAGTCAGCCTGCTCAGCCCATCCCTGGTTGTTACGATTACCGATAATGCATCATTCCTGAATCGGATGATATTGGAAACAACAAATATATTAACCAGCAGTGAGATCACCAGTCCGCCAGTTATAAGTAGCGCCATTTTTCTCGACATACTGTTCAGCCTCCTTTATCGTAATATTTCTACCAGACTTATAATATAATTAGCAGACACCTATTAAATTTCGATAATTAAGTGACTGTGAGTGTTTTATTATTAATTACTGGCTGGTTTCAGCATCATTTGAATAGCCTCTGCTTTCCCAGAATCCTTCGTAGTCAAGATCATCTGACAGTTCAATTTCATTTACCCAGCGGGCCCACTTGTAACCGAGTTTATCTTCGGCGATCACGATAAAAGGAAAGCCCAGTGAATCAGGTAGGGTTATACCGTTGCTTGAATAAGCTAACAGCATATTTCTGGATTCAATGGTTTCGATGGGCATGGAAGTTGTATAGCCATCCACACAATGGAAGATTGCAATTTCTGCTGTATCCAGGACGGCAGCATCATTTAGAAGATCCATTATCCTGACCCCTTCCCACAAAATCGTGGCATCCCAGCCTTCCACGCAGTACAGGGTGATTAACCTTTGGAAGCTCTCTTTCTCCAGGACTTCTTCATAGCTAAGGGCAATTGGATTTTCCACCAATCCGGAGATTTTGAGATTATAATTATTGATATCGACCTGCTGTATGCCAGATATTGAATTATCCCGTGGGCCTACTGAAGGATCAAGTCTGGCACCTTCATAGTCCCTGATCTCCAATTCTTTATAGCGCTGTTCAGTTGCTTCGGAAACAACATCTATCGTTGGTTCGGGCATTTCTTCCGGACTGCTTTCTGAAACACAGCCCACAGCAAATAGCATAATTAATAACACTACAAACGGTAAAATAACGAATTTCATATAGGTATTTGTATTCATTACCAAACCTTCTTTGCATTTTTTTAGTGATTCTATCATTATTATATCAAAAGGGGCATGCATGTAGTTTCAGATAGAAAAACCTTTGGGAGAACAGTTTATTGAAGAGCGCCTTTCAGGGTGATATAATCCAACGAGACTAGCAGGTGTTGAGTTCATGGAGGTTATAATTTGAAAGCGAATAATATCAGGAACTTTTGCATCATTGCTCATATTGATCATGGCAAATCAACATTGGCTGACAGGTTGCTGGAGAGTACCGGCACTTTAACTGCCCGGCAGATGAAGGAACAGGTTCTCGATCAGATGGATCTGGAGCGTGAGCGGGGAATAACGATCAAGCTTCAGGCGGTTCGTCTTCAGTATAAGGCCAGGGATGGGGAAGAATATATCCTGAACCTGATAGATACACCGGGTCATGTTGATTTTACTTATGAAGTTTCCAGAAGCCTTGCAGCTTGTGAAGGAGCAATCCTGGTTGTTGATGCTGTACAGGGTATTGAAGCACAGACTCTGGCCAACATGTACCTGGCTGTGGAGCAGAACCTGACAATTGTTCCGGTTATCAATAAGATTGACCTGGATAATGCAGACCCGGATAGAATCAGGCAGGAACTGGTGGATATCATTGGCAGTGAAGCTGAAGTAGCTCTCGAGGTATCAGCGAAGCAGGGTATTGGTATCGAAGAAGTTTTAGAAGCTGTTGTGAAAAAAATACCCCCACCGGGACAGAGTGGTATGGAAGCACCTTTAAGAGCTCTGGTCTTTGATTCCCACTATGATAAATACAGGGGTGTAATTGCTTATATAAGGATAATGGAAGGTAGTATCAAGGTCGGCGAAAAGATACAATTCATGAATACTGGGAAGATGTTCGAAGTAACAGAAACAGGGGTATTCCGGCCTATGATGAGGCCAACTTCAGCTCTGTCAGCAGGAGAAGTGGGTTACCTGATGGCTTCTATCAAGAATGTTAGTGACGCAAGGGTCGGGGATACCATAACAAAGGCTGAAAACCCGGCCAGTCAGGCACTGCCCGGCTACCGTAAAGTGGTTTCCATGGTATTTTGCGGCTTATTTCCCCAGGACAGCAATGATTATGCGATCTTGCGCGAGGCTATTGAACGCTTAACACTAAATGATTCAGCACTCTCTTATGAACCGGAAAAATCCACTGCTCTTGGACTAGGTTTTCGCTGCGGTTTCCTGGGGCTGCTGCATATGGATATAGTGCGGGAGCGTTTGGAGAGGGAATACGGTCTGGATTTGATTGTATCTGCACCAAGTGTAATTTACAAAGTTCACCTGAAAAATGGGAATATAATTGAAGTTGATAACCCGGTCCTGATGCCTAATACTGATGAGCGAGTTGCTATAGAAGAACCTTATGTGGAAGCTTCAATATTTACCCCTGAAGAATACCTGGGAGCAGTCATGGAGCTCTGCCAGGAAAAAAGAGGAGAATTCCGTAATACGGAATACCTGGAATCAGGAAGAGTCAGGCTTTCATATTATTTACCACTGGCAGAAATCATATATGATTATTTTGATTTGTTGAAATCCAGGACAAGGGGCTATGCTTCACTTGATTACACGATTCATGGTTACAGGATATCTTCCCTGGTTTTGATGGATATCCTGGTCAATACGGAAAAGGTTGATGCACTTTCATTTATTATTCACAGGGATAAAGCTTACCAGAGGGGCAGGGAAATGGTCGAGAAATTAAAGGAGATTATTCCGAGGCAGATGTTTGATGTTCCTATTCAGGCAGCTCTCGAAAATAAGATAATTGCCAGGGAAACAATAAAAGCTTTACGCAAAAATGTTACTGAAAAATTATACGGCGGCGATGTAACTCGTAAAAGAAAACTGCTTGAAAAACAAAAAGAAGGTAAGAAAAAAATGAAAAAGATCGGAAGAGTTGAAATCCCCCAGGAAGCCTTTACCGCAGTCCTGAAAGTCAAATAACGTGTCACGGGGACGGTTCTTTTGACACATTATTTTTCATCTGATATAGTATGCAAAAACGAGGTTTACAATCATGCCAAGACAAGCGAGAGAAAAAAGCAATACAGGAATTTATCACATCATGATTCGGGGTATCAACAAGCAAAAAATATTTCTTGATCGGAATGACAGAGAAAAATTTTTATCTGCACTATTGAAATATAAAAAGTCCTCAGGCTATGATGTTTTTGGATACTGCCTCATGGATAACCATATACATTTATTACTGAAGGAAGGCCAAGAGCCAATTGACCTGACATTAAAACGAATCGGAGTAAGTTATGTGTTTTGGTTTAATAAAAAATATGAGCGTAGTGGGCACCTTTTTCAGGACCGGTTTAAAAGTGAACCGGTTGAAGATGATCTATATTTATTTGTAGTTTTGCGGTACATTCATCAGAATCCACTTAATGCTAAGATAGTAAAAGATATATCAGACTTTGAATGGAGCAGTCATAACAGCTACTTGAATCAAACCGGTGAGCTTGTTGATTTTAGTTTTATCTTAAAAATTTTTAATCCAGATCCTCCATTGGCGGTAACTGCTTACAAATCATTTATGCTCATGAAAAACAGAGACGAATGCTTGGATATCGATGATGAAGAAAACAAGAATATTTCGGATCAGCAGGTAGTTAAATTGATTAAAGAATTGACCGGACAGGCTGATCCAAAATTGGTTAAAACCATGGATAAGAAAGTGCGGAATAGGATACTAAAAACACTGAAAGACAGTGGAGCTAGAATCAGGCAGTTAGCGGAAATAACGGAAATAAACAGAGGTATTATTGAAAGAGCTGGGAAAACATGAAATGAAGCGAAAATATTTGTCAGGTAACCTCTAAATAGTGTCAGGAGAACCGTCCCTTTGACACGCTGACACGCGAGAAATGTGTCAGGAGAACCGTCCCGCTGACACGGGAGAACCGTCCCGCTGACACGGAAAGGGTGGATGGAATGAGTAAAGATAGTTCACAGTCGATTTCAAATGAAGCGGTAATCGAAGCAACCGGCAGATCGTGGGATGACTGGCTTGCCAGGTTGAAAGAAATAAAAGCTGAAAACCTAACGCATAAAGATATTGTGAAAATACTTGAAACGGAATATAAAGTAGATAGTTGGTGGGCTCAAACTATTACTGTCGAATTTGAACGCATCACAGGCAGGCGGAAGGTAGGCCAGACCGGTGCTGGTTATTTTCAGGTATCTGCGAGCAGAACGCTGACAGGTTCGATGGATCAGGTCTTTGGGCAGTGGCTTAGCTTCATAGATGGGATCAAAAAATTTAATAATTTATCGATGATAGGCAATCCGCGTATTAGCGAAACAGAGAAATGGCGTTACTGGCGCGTGAATTTATCCGATGGAAGCCAGCTTGCCGTATCCGTTAATAATAAAGCTAAAGGCAAATCTTTGTT
This sequence comes from Bacillota bacterium, assembly GCA_033549065.1. NCBI lineage: Bacteria > Bacillati > Bacillota > Bacillota bacterium. Next base: position 158,782 of record JAWSUE010000003.1, on the reverse strand, counting down.
AACGGTCACTCATAGTAAACTACCAGATGAAGAATCTTCAGAAACCTGGAAAAAATACTGGAAAGATTTTATCCAGAAGGTACCTGCTGATTAGTTTAAATCTTAAACATAATATGAACAAATTGGTGATATGTTCGAAAATAGGCTGGGAGGAGATTTAATAACATGGCAAAGGATTATTCAAATCTGAAGCGCCCGAAACAGGCCATGCCTGGTTTTGTCAAGCAGGCTTTGAAAAGAAGGGGTTTACTGAAAGCATATAAGAAGCGGCCTGAGTACCAGCAAAATGATTACCTTGGCTGGATTAATGATGCAAAGCTTCAGGAAACAAAAATGGAAAGGCTCAATCAGATGTTGGATGAACTTGAAAAAGGCGGAGTTTATATGAATATGGAGCATCCGCCATCGATGAAAAAGTAACGGTGAGCTATTGAACTATTGAAGATAAAGATCATCAATTTAACTCTTTAGCTTATTTCGTAAATTAAGCGAAATACTGAAAGTGACTGATTTAAGTATGAAAATTATTGTCGATGCTGATGCCTGCCCCAAAAATGTTTTGCAGATATGCTTTCAGCTTGGACATAAATATGAAATACCGATTTGGACTGTAGCAAGCTTTAACCATAATATTGAATCAGACAACCATTTAATAGTTGGCAGCGATCCTCAGGAAGCGGATATTAAAGTAATCAATCTTACCGAAAGAGGCGATATAGTTGTGACTCAGGACTGGGGTCTGGCAGCTATGGTCATTGGTAAGAAAGCCAGATGTTTAAGCCCTGACGGTAGAGAATATCTTTCTGAAAATATGGATTTCCTTTTGGAAGAGCGGGAACTTAAAGCCAGGTTCCGACGCGGTGGAGGAAGAACGAGGGGGCCCAAAAAACGGTCCCCGGATAATGATAAGAGGTTCTTTTCGTTACTGGAAAGAATAATCATCGAATCAAGCTAAATTGCGACCGTTTGGATTACTCCATAACAGTCGACAACTTTTTTTGTTTGTATTATAGTAAACAACGAGGTTTTAAAACCACATGATATTAATCTAAATTCAATCACAATCAGATATGTGAGGTATATAAATGAAAAACCGGATACTCCAAACCTGGGTAAATGAAATGTCTGAACTTTGTAAACCTGACAAGATTGTATGGATTGATGGAAGCAAGGAACAGAAAGAAGCGCTTGAAGAAGAAGCTATATCGACAGGGGAAATCATTCGTCTGAACCCTGATAAAAGACCCGGATGCTTTTATCACAGAACTGCAACAAATGATGTTGCCCGCACTGAACAGCTTACCTATATCTGCACACCAACAAAAGAAGAAGCAGGCCCTACAAATAACTGGATAGAACCCCGGGAGGCATATCGGCTGGCTGGAGAATATTTTAACGGGTCAATGAAGGGAAGGACTATGTATGTTATCCCTTTCTCCATGGGTCCGGTAGGTTCATCTTTCAGTAAAATTGGGATTGAGCTGACAGACAGTATATATGTAGTGCTGAATATGATGATTGTTTGCTGGGTGGGGCAGGCGATCCTTGATCAGTTGGGTTCTGATGATAAGTTTACCCGCTGCCTGCACAGCAAGGCGGATTTAGATGAAAAAAAACGCCTGATTCTGCACTTCCCACAGGATAACACCATTTGGAGTGTTGGCTCCGGTTACGGCGGCAATGTTTTACTGGGTAAAAAATGCCTGAGTCTTCGAATCGCCAGCTATCTCGGACTGAACGAAGGATGGATGGCTGAACATATGCTGATCATGGGCATTGAAGATCCTTCCGGAAAGGTTGAATATATTGCGGCTGCATTTCCCAGCGCCTGCGGTAAAACCAACCTGGCAATGCTTATACCCCCCGAGCCCTTTCTTTCCCGTGGTTACAAAATATGGACTGTTGGAGATGATATAGCCTGGATCAGGCTCTGTGAGGATGGTCGACTTTGGGCGATCAATCCTGAACGGGGTTTCTTCGGGGTTGCTCCAGGGACAAATGCTCATTCTAACCCCAATGCGCTGGCCACCATACGCAAAAATACGATTTTTACAAACACGGTTTTAACCGATGATGGTGATGTTTGGTGGGAGCAGGGTGAAGGTTTGCCACCAGCAGAAGGGACAGATTGGAAGGGAAACCGCTGGAAACCCGGCATGGTTGATGAAAAGGGGAAACCGATAAAGGGTGCTCATCCAAACTCCAGGTTTACCGCGCCGATAACTCAATGTCCTATAGTTTCTCCTGAATGGGACAATCCCCGGGGGGTACCGATCTCGGCTATCCTTTTTGGTGGTCGCCGTTCGAGCACTGTGCCCCTTGTCTTTGAAGCTTTCAACTGGAATCACGGCGTCTATATTGGGGCAACCATGTCGTCGGAGCTGACCGCAGCCCAATATGGCCAACTCGGCAAACTGAGGCATGATCCGATGGCTATGATCCCATTCTGTGGGTATCATATGGGAGATTACTTCAGTCACTGGTTGGAAATGGGTAAAATAATAAGTAAACCTCCAAAAATATTTCATGTAAACTGGTTTCGTAAAGGCAATGATGGAGAATTTATCTGGCCTGGGTTTGGAGAAAATCTCAGGGTTTTAGATTGGATACTGCGCCGGTCCAGAGGTGAGATTGATGCTATCAACACTCCTCTGGGCTACATACCAGAGATAAATGATATCAACCTGGAAGGCCTTGATTTGGGTGCTTCGGATCTAAATGAACTTTTCAGCATAGATCAACAAAAATGGTTGACAGAAGTAAACGAACATCGTAAATTCTTCGAACAGTTTGGCTCTAAACTGCCAGATGAAATATTGCAGGAATGTTCTGCCCTGGATCGAAGACTAAGATCTCTGTAGAGATAAACATTTCTTTTATCCAGAAATTCTTATGGCCAGATAAATTCTCCACAGCGCCTTGATCATCAGCAGGCTGGATAAAATCAGCAGTCCGTATACAATATCAGGGTTCATCAGGGCAAGCAACCTCCAAACAGGAAAACCCGCATTCACAGGAATAAAAATAAATATAATAAAGGGAATGATTAGCTCAAGGATGACAGGCAGGATCACCTTGCGCAGTATTTGCTTGAATCCCGCAGGCCGGTTTTCACTTATGATTTTTCTCCAGCGTTTTGGCAGGCGAATCATTGATCTTATGATTAGTGTTAACAACACCAATATTATAACCAGAACAACCAGGTAACTTATCCCCTGAATACGATTTAATGCCGGAGTTTCATTGCCCCGAACTATTTCTGTCACTCCCAAAGCGATCGACATGGCCGGCATTTCGAACATGCTGGTCATATTGGTTAAAACAACAACTCCCCATTGTTCCTCGGGAGAAAAGACCATCCCTGAATTAAAACCCTGTGTTCCTCCATCATGCATGATTAACCTCGAATTATCATCAGATCTAACAATCAGTCCCATGGCGTATTCGCTGTCACCTGATTCAGTGGCGCCCGGTTGATAAATTGTTTCCAAACCTTCCTCTGAAATTATAGTATTGCCTTCGTAGAGGCCATTTCCCAAATGCATCACTAGGTAACGGCTCATATCTTCAGCACAAGAGATAATAAATCCGGAGGAAAGGGAATTTTTCAGGTATTGAAGTTCAGGGGAAACGGGAAAACCGAACACTTTTATGTGCCCTGGTGTTAAGCCGGCTTTTTCTCCATCTTCTCTGGTCAGAAAGCTATTCTGCATATCCAGGGGAGATAATATTCTGGTCCTAACATGATCGACATAACCCTGGTTACTGATGGTATCGATTATCAAGCCGAGGATATCATAATTAACGTTGGAATAAATGTAGGCTTTACCGGGTCGGTGAACCAATGAAACATTTTCTAGTTCCCGGATCTCTTCCTCAAGAGTGTTCGAATCATCTTCTAGAATCCTTGTATTGCCGGCAGCATTGGATATTCCACTGGTTTGTACCAGCAGGTGCCGGATGGTAATCTCCGAAGAATCAAATTCACCGCTCATAGAAAACCAGGGAAGGTAACTCCGGACAGGCTTATCAAGCTCGAGCCTGCCTTCTTCAACTAGCTGCATCGCTGCCAAGGCGGTGAAAGATTTACTGTTTGAACCAATGACAAAGGGAGTCTGGGGAGTGACCTGCTGTTTATCTCCTGTTCTGCCGTAACCCTGCAAGTAAACAATTTCACCATTCTTTACAATCCCGAGAGAAAGTCCCGGTATACGGGAAAACCTCATTTCTTGTTCTATATAGTTATCGATTATCGAAAAATCAAGTTCACTCGAGAAAACAGGAGATGCAGTTGTTAATATAGCCATCAGAATAATTGAAATAACAATTGCGTATTTTATCTTTTTCATTGCTGAAATTGTCTCCTATCAGCACCTTAATTTTTAAAACAGGTTTAATTATAAAATATATTCTCGTTTAGGATTACTCAATTCAATATGTTATCATGCAATAAGTTGGAAAGCAAAAAGCAAAGAGGCTTGACAAAATAACGGGTGTTATATATAATAACAGTTGTTATTAATACTGATTTGATAAGCTCTGGCAAGGAGGAAAAACATGAAAATTAATATGCAAAAGTATGAAAAAGGTAAGCACGATGCCCGTTTGGTCGCCACATTAATTTATTCTGCCGATCAGGAATTCAATACTATTGTTTACGGAGAAAAAGAAAATGGGATTAATGCGATAGAGAAGATGATGCAAATGGAATACAACTATTTCACCTATCCACATGTAAATTGTGCCGTCACAGATGAAGGGGAGGTAGTCGGTGTTCTCGTCGGCTTTGAAGGCAAAGAGAAGAAAGCTCTTGACCAGGTGTCAGGAAAGTGCTTTGCCCAGGCTTTCGGCTTTTTAACTTTTCTTATAAGAATTCCATCTTATATGAGATTATCGGGTATATCCTGGAAGGAAATTGATGATGACGGATATATGGTGAACAGCCTGTGTGTTGCCCCTGACTACCGTGGGAAAGGAATCGGATCAAAAATGATGGAATGGGTGTTTTCTAAACATAAAAAGGTATACCTTGATGTCAATATATACAATGAAAAAGCTCAGAGTTTTTATGAAAGACTGGGATTTGAGCCAGAGTCAAGAAATACTATGAATTATAAAGGGAAAACTGTCGGTCTCATATCACTGAAAAAGGAATAACAGAACTATTAATAGGGGAAGACCAGAGGCAGCAGCAGCACACTGACAACGAGGACAATCAGTGAAAAGGGCAGCCCGTTTTTAATGTAATCACTGAACCTGTATCCACCGGGGCTCATAATCATCAGGTTAACAGGGTGCGAAACCGGGGTCATAAAACTTGAAGCAACCGCATATGCAATGCCCATCACAAAAGGATAAGGGGAGATTCCCAGCCCTGCAGCAGTTGCGATGGCGATTGGCGCCATTACTACTGCATTTACGGCGCTCGGGATAAACTGGTTAATGATTAGCGTCATAGTCATTAATCCGGCCAGTATAGCAGTTGGACCATGATTACCGACTACCTCGATAACTGCGTTTGCAATGAACATGGCCGCACCCGTTTTTTGCATTGCCAGCCCCATGGGCAGCATAGCGGCAATCAGGAATATAACCTTCCACTCAATTGATCGGTAAGCCTCATCGATACTCAGACAGCGGGTAATAACCATCAGCAGCGCTCCTGCTATGGCGGCAATATATATGGGCAGCCAGTTCAACAGGGTGACAGCTAAAACTCCGGCCATGATCAATCCAGCCAGCGGCGCCTTGCTTTCAACTAGTTTTTCCTGGTAGTCGAGATTAAGGACTATAAAATCTCTCTCAAGAGCCAGAACCTCGAACCTGTCCCGCTTACCGTAACATAGAAGTGTGTCTCCAAGGTGCAATTTTATATCATTGAGTCCTGTCCGAAATGCCCTGTCTCCCCTCCAGATTGCCAGTACGGAAACACCGAATTTTTCGCGGAAGTTAAGCTGTCTAAGCGTTTTTCCCGTTAGGGAGGTATGGGGCGATAACATAACTTCAACAATTGTTAGCGAATCTGTTTCCAGGTTTTTTAAATCGATAGAAGGATTACGGTTAATCTGCAGGGTTTGATGCCCGCGCAATGCCTCGATATCAACCGGCCGTCCTTCAACAACCAACAGATCATTTTCTTCCAAAAGGGCATCGGGACCAGGCATATAATATTCCTGGCCGTTGCGAATAATATTCAAAATAGAAATCCCGTAAGCTTTTGCCAGGCGGACATCTTTTAGAGAGTTGCCGGCCAGAGAAGATCCTTCCGGAATGCGCACATATAGTAATCGCTCATCAAGATTGAACATTCCCGTGTCACAATCCTGAATGAAGCAGAATCCTTCTTGTTCCTGCAGTTTTTTCAGGTTTTGAATCGGACCGCGCAGCAGCAGTCGATCCCCGGCCTGGATGATGATATCACGTAAATTTGTCCGGTAGATTTTTTCTTTACGTCTCAAGGCGAGAAGGTTGACTCCGAGACTTTGCCTGGCATTTAATTCAACCAAAGTTTTATTATTAAAAATGGACTCTTCGGTTACTTCAAGCTCAGCCATGCTGATATTTTCTGTCAAAAGGCAGGAAACAGAGGGTATATCATCATCAATCAGCATAACCGGTTTGCCTGAAAGTTCATCCAGCACATCTAGTTTGCCCAGTACTAAAAGTTGATCCCCTGCTTCAAGAATCAGCTCCGGTGAAGGAATGTGGTGTGCTCCTCCGTTACGCATAACACTAAGAACATTCAGCCCGAGCGCCTTCCCAAAGCGGCTTTCAGCCAGGCTTTTGCCGGCAAGCGGGTTGTTTCCCGGTATAATGATAGTTGCCAGTCTCTCTTCCAGTTCATAATGCTTTTTGAAATCCATACCGGGTTTGATGCTTTCGACCGATGGTGATTTTCGTTCCGGAAGCAGGCGCTTTCCGATCAACAGCATGTATATTATAGAAACAATCAAAATAACAATGCCAACAGGGGTGAACTCAAAAAGACCCGGTGTTCGAAGTCCTGCTTCTCTTAAGAAGTCAACGACAACCAGGTTAGAAGCAGTACCGATGAGAACAATCATGCCTCCGACAGTTGTTCCAAAGACCATGGGCATAAGTAGACGAGAAGCAGGCCGTCCGGTTTTACGGGCCACATCAAGGGTAACCGGCATGAACATGGCGACAACACCGATATTGATCACAAATGCTGAAATTGCAGCCGTACTGGTCATCAGAACTGTAAGAAGACGGTTTTCACCTTTACCGGCCAGGCGTAAAACCTGTCTGGAAAGTTTCCCGGCAATTCCGGTGCGTGTGAGACCGGCGGAAAGGATAAATACTGACCATGTAGTTATGACAGCGGGATTGGAAAAGCCCGATATTCCTTCTTCCGGAGTGACCAAACCGACAATAACCAGGAGGACCAGAACAAGCAGGGCAACCAGATCAACCCTGATCAATTCAGTTATAAACAGGATTACAGCAAACAGCAATATGCCAAGTGTCAGTGCAATTTCAAAAGTCATGAATTGGACTCCCTGGATATTTCCCAAATACATTCAAGATCAATTTTCAACCACTACTCCGGGGTTCATTATTCCATTTGGATCAAGCATTTCTTTCAGTTTCCTGATGAATTGCCGGTATTCTGGGTCGAGCATATCGTTGATAACAGGCAGAAAGTCACTGCCCACCCGGTGAGGTACACAGCCAATCTCGATCAGTTCCTTCATTACCGTTCTTGCCTGATGTTGGGCAGTTTCCCTCGTTTCCGGCTTGCCGGCAACCCAGGGGAAAACAGTGTGAGCCAGAAAAACGGGACCGCCAAAGGGATAACCGAACAGCTTGAGGTCAAGATTATAGTCTGCACTGTATTGTTCAATAATTGACAAAACACGGGGAATAAGTTTAAAGGGGGTCATGGCTACAATCATAACCCTCGGTCCTTTTCCAACCAGGGCTGCTGCTGATTTATCATATTTTCCTTCCCACCACTCGGGGATTTCCTCTTGAAACATTTGTTCTCCGACTTCTCTGCAAACTTCGGAAACCTGCTCCATATGTTCAGCCGCATCTTTTTTACTGCCCTCGGTTCTGACGACCAAATAAATATTAATATTTTCAGGTAATCTGTCTGCCATCCGGGGTACAACATCAATAACAACCTGCCTTGATACCCAGCGTTGTTCAACCAGGGTCAATATCTCTCCCGATCTTTGACTATTCTGCAGGCGGGTCATCAGACTTACTGCTTTATCTGTTTCTCTAAACCCGATTACACGGGTGATAATAGATTCTGGATTGTGATGAATTTTCAGGGTGACTTCAGTTATAACTCCGAAAGCACCTTCCGAGCCGGTAAATAAACCGGTTAGGTCGGCAGGGAAAAATCGTCGGTGATATTGCCCCGGTGATGTGGGTACAGCACCGCTCCCGGTTGATATAATTTCCCCTGTGGGTAATACGACTTTCAATCCCAATAGTTGTGTAGACTGGTCTTCATAAAAACTGCTGGAATAAGGGCTGGTTCCCCAGGTTTGAATGTGCCCGCCCAATGTAGCCATTCTGCTGCTCTCCGGAAAGATTTTTACCTGGAAACCTTTTTCCGAAAGGGCTTTTTCCAGTGCAGAATAGGTAATGCCAGCCTGGGCAGTGACAGTTAACAAATCTTCATCTATCTTGATGATTTTATCCATAGCCGTCATCTGTAATAGTATGCCGTTTTCAGGAGGTTTGGTGCTGGACCACCAACCTGAACCACCACCTTTTGGCCTGACAGGTGTCTTGGTTCGATTGGCTACTTTTAATACTGCCGACACGTCCTCGGCCGAGCCTGGTTTGATAATCAAAGAATTATCAGTTGACACGATTTGATCTGAATGCAATATTTTTCTAAGTTCTTCTGCTGCTTTGTCAAACATTTATGCAGGCTCCTTCTAAGTTACTTTATTTGATTCTCCTTCTTCAGTTCCTCCATGAGCAGGTTAATAACCTTTGCCGGGTTATCATTAATGACTACTGCCGCTTTCCGATCAAAGACAGTAGGTGTTTCATTGATTACCACTATATTTTTGCATTCACAGGATAGCTGGTCATCTGGTGACCACTGTGAGCCCGGACCGATTATGATCATCAACTCTGCCCGGCGCGTTTCTTCCAGAGCTTTAGTGTATTCTGTATTTGAAAGATCACTTTCGAATATAAGGTCAGGTTTAAGCAGTTCCCCACAATCAGGGCATACCGGTGAGAATAACTCTTGATCGGCATCGGTGATAAGATCTTCAAGGGCGATTTTTCTTTCACATTTCCCGCAGCTGGCGCTTCTTAAAGTGCCGTGAATTTCAATTACCTTTTTGGATCCTGCCAAGAAATGCAGGCCGTCAATATTTTCTGTTATCACTGTTTTAATTAATCCTGCTTTTTCCAGAGAGGCCAGCGCCTCGTGTGCTTCTCCCGGCTTTATCTGGTTAAGAGTGCTGAAAAAAGGAGCCCCCAGATCATAATAAGAGGAAGGATCTCCTTTATACCTTTGGATGGTGAACTCATCGGGGTCAAGCATGGTCCAGATCCTTTCATCAGCGTTGTTCAGATCAAGTGCAATGCTGCCTTCTGAAACTCCGGGTCCGGTTAAAACAACTGTATAGCTGCTTTGGAGCATCAGTCTGACAATTTTTTTAACCATTTTAATCAGCTGTTCCATAAAATCAGCTCCTTGATGTTTAGAGTTTAAAACAAACTGTACCGGTAGTTCGATAATATCAGGGTTTTTGATTAGAAGTCAATTATCGGGAAGGAGTAAATCTGCTTAATAATGGTAGTGGTTGTTATTAAGAATAACTATTACCATATTATGAAAAATTATTGCATAAATTGTAATCATATGTGTTATAATAATTATGGGTAATGGAATTAAACCTATAGAAAAGGTATAAATTATTATACGCAGAGTGAAAGGTTGATTTTCTTACGATTAAAAAAGTTGAAGGATGCAATGAATCCAGTTTATAGCAAAGGAGGTTAATATAATGAACAGTTCGTTATTGTTAAATAATAAATTGAGAAAAGCCTTACTGGTGTTGCTAATTGTTGTATTGCTCCTGTTACCCGGCCAGGCCTTTGGTTTGGGTCATGAGTCACTTCTACCGGTAATTACTTCTGAAGGTGAACCTTTTGTAACTGCAAGGGTGGAATCGCCCGATATGGTTCTGGCAAGATTTGAAGCTGAAGGTGCTTCATTTGCTGCTGTTGGCAGGGTAGAATCACCTGATATGGTGTTGGCCAGGGTAGCTTCAGAGAGTGCAGCAGCTGCACGTGCAATCAGGTTTATATCGCCAGATATGGTATTGGCCAGAATTGCTGCCGGTGAATCTGCAGTTGTTCCAGGCGCAGCTGAGGCGGTTTCTACCGGAGTTAATTATGTTGCATTATTCCTGGTGTTTCTTTTAGTTGCAATAATGGCAGTTGCCATTCTGGCCTGGGAACGTATCTTCCATGTTAAGGAAGTCGAGATCGACCTGGCCAGGAAACGCTGCAGTTTAGTTAGTGCCAGTTGTTAATGGCAAGCTAAAGTATTATACGCCATAAGAACTACCTGAACGGTAGTTCTTATGGCAGTTTGTTCAAATGATTTCTGAAAGAAATAAGCATAACTTTATAATCAGTTCGGCTAACCAACAACCGAGGCTTTAAGTTATGCCGGGAGGGAGGTTAGTATGATGACCAAGATAACAAAAAAACGCAATGTTTACATTAAGGTTGTTTTGATAGTATTACTTCTGTTACTTTTTGCTTTCCCAGGGTTTACTGCGGCAAGCTATCATACTTCAGGTAATCTAGCACCAATCCCGACCCCTACTCCGACACCTGAGGCTCCAGGCTACCTGGCTCCCATTCCAACCCCTACTCCGACGCCTGAAGGCCCGGAAGATCTAGCTCCGGTGCCTGAGTCTGAAGAGCCAGAAGCGCCTGGTGATCTTGCCCCAATTCCGGAAGCAGAAGAACCTGAGGTAATTCCAGAAGAATCTGAGGAAGCTGCTGGAGAATCTGAAGAAGAGGCAGTAATTACAGAAGTGGAAGAAGTTGTGGAAGAAGAGGTTATTATTGAATCAGAAGAACCGGAAGTTGAGGCTGATGAGGTTATATTTGGCGTAAGTCAGATCAACATCTGGTATTTAATTGTCTTTGTGCTTTTGGTTCTGGGATTAATATTACTGCTTATAACCAAGAAACGTGCATCATCGCGCCCCCGATAAGAGTGATACTTAAATAAGGTGCCATCAGGTAGTGCTCAGGCACAGTTCTTTTGGCACCTTATCTTTGTTTTAATAAGGGCTATCCCGATTTTTAAAGTTTATTTTTTGAAAGGCAGTTACTAAAAATCGTTTATAATATGCATAGCATCATCAGGGGGAGGCGAAAGTAATTATTATAGATACAAAACGCTTACTGATCAGGCCCTTCACAGTTGACGATTCAACCTTAATCCTCAGGCTGCTTAATGAACCATCGTTTATTGAAAACATAGCTGACAGGGGAGTTCGCAATCTTGATGATGCCGAAAAATACATTTTGGAAGGGCCGGTTGCAAGCTATGAAAAATTCGGGTTCGGGCTTTCCAGGATTAGCCTTCGTGGAATTGATATTCCAATCGGTATGGCCGGTATACTCAAGCGCGATTTTTTAGAAGATGTTGATCTAGGCTATGCCTTCCTACCCGAATACTGTGGGCAGGGTTATGCATATGAAGCTGCGGCCGCCCTTATTGAATATGCATTTAACGTTTTAAAGTTAGGCAAAGTGGTGGCCATCGTAAGTGAAAACAACCAGGCTTCAATTAAACTTCTCAAAAAACTTGGATTCCGTAAAAACGGATTGATTAAGTACCCTGGAGATGATAGCGAAGTCAGATTATATATCATTTCTAGGGACGGTAGCGGAAAATGAACATTAAAACTAAAACAACTGCCATGATGCCCAGGAATGTATAATTAATCACGTTGTTGAGCAGCGCATTGTCTATGCCGGGCAGAATGACGATCCTGACCAGAAGAAATAAAACCACAATAATAATTCCGATTAACTGTATTTTTCTGAAACCCATAAAATCACCTCTTACCTTTTGTTCATCAAACTTCAATTCGCGAAAAAAGAAATGCACCGACAACCACCAGAACCAGCCCGAACACAGCCAGTACCGCAATATCTGTCAGTAAGCCGAGTTGAAATATTCCAATCAGTGAGCCGCGCAGGCCGTCAACGCCGTATGATAATGGATTAATTTTAACCAAAACACCTACTATAGAGGGCAGATCATGGATGGGAAACAGCGCGCCGGATAGAAAGAAAAGCGGCATTACCAGGAAATTCATGATAAGCTGGAAACCATGCATGTCTTCCAGGACCGAAGCAATAGCTGTTCCGAGAGCGGTAAATAGAATAGCAATCAGGAACATGAAGAGCAGGGCAATGGGGAGCCCCACAGGGCTGACGAAACGAAAACCGATTATCAGGGAGATGGTAAGGATAATAATTCCCTGAAATACAGCGACCGTTGCGCCGCCGAGTGTCCTGCCCAGCATTATATTTACCCTCGAAACAGGGGCAACAAGAGTTTCCTTGAGGAAGCCAAACTGGCGGTCCCAGATAATTTCAATCCCGTTAAACATGGAAGTAAACAGTATACTCATAGCGATTATACCGGGAACTAAAAACTGCAGATAGTTTCCTTCACCGGCTCTTTCGAATACAGAACCAAAACCGAAACCCATGGCAAAAAGGAAGAGCAGCGGCTGTCCGAGGGCACCGATTATTCGTGCTTTGGAGCGAAAATAACGTTTTAACTGGCGAATCCAGAGTATATATATTACGTTCATGCTCACTTTCTCCCCCTCAGGTAACGGCCTACCCGTTCATTAGCAGTTTCAGGCCCTTCTTCACGAATTGCCTTTCCGGTCAAGGCGAGAAAGGCTTCTTCCAGGGAAGATGACTCCGTTCTTTCTTCGAGCTCCTTTGGAGTACCCTGGTCGATAATTTTACCGTAATCAATCACGGCAACTGTATCGGCAACTCTCTCTGCTTCCTCCATTATATGGGTTGTTAAAAAAATAGTAATTCCTTCCTGTTTGTTCAGATTTCTGATATGTTCCCAGAGCAGGTTACGGGTCTGGGGATCCAGACCAAGAGTAGGTTCATCTAAAAATAAAATCTTTGGATGATGCAAGAGTCCCCTGGCGATTTCCAGCCTGCGTTTCATACCGCCCGAGAATTTTTTAACCTGATCATTTCGTCTGTCCCATAGCTGCATCAATTTAAGAAGCATCTCGATTCGCTCATTGCGTACTAGAGGTGGTATGCTGTAGAGAACTGCATGAAAGACCATGTTTTCACAGGCAGTCAGTTCGTCGTCGAGACTGGGATCCTGAAATACTATTCCGAAAGAGCGCCTTACCGCATCCTGATTATGAGCCGGATCAAACCCGTTGACCATAATTTCTCCCGAAGAGGGTTTAAGCAAGGTAGTCAGCATCTTTATCGTTGTTGTCTTGCCGGCACCGTTAGGGCCCAGGAAGGCAAAAACTTCGCCTCGTTTGACTGTAAAAGATATGTTATTAACGGCAGCAATCTTACCGTAATTTTTACACAACTCTTTTACCTTGATTACGTCGTCATCATTATATGCAATATTTTCAGTCACTCTTCATTCCTCCCCTGTTATTATTATCAATATTCGTTAGATATGCAAACTATATTCACAAGATCTTCACAATTAAGGGCTAAGATATAAACAGAGTTCAATTGAGCTCAATAATGAAAGGGGTTATAAATATGTCAAAGAAACTAATTATCGGTTTAATCGTTACGGCAATAGTCGGCACCTTGTTGATTTCAACCGCCGTCTTTGCCCAGGAAAAAGATGCAACTCTGGATGCGCTTTATGAACAGATTTATGAACTGCGCCGCCAGGTAGTTGAAAGACAGGTTGAGCTGGGCTATTTAACGGCAGAAGAAGGCGAGCAGATTCTGGAACGTATGCAGGACCAATTTGAGAGAAGTCTTGAAGAAGAGCCCGGAAGCTTTTACGGAATGCCCGGAAGAGGTTGGGGTGGTTCTGGTGGAAGAGGTTTTGGTCATTGTTGGCAGTATTAATATAAGATAAGTATTTCAGCAAGAACATTTTGGTTATATAAATCAGGCCGCCTGCGTGCGGCCTTTCTTTTTATATATCAGTTGGTTACAATATATACAGAATTAGTAGGAGCTGAAAAAGATGGCTGAGCCTAAGATACTTGTTGTTGATGACGAGCGTAAAATAACCGAAGTGTTGAAAGCTTACCTTGAACGTGAGAAGTATTACGTGCTAACCGCAAATGAAGGAGTGGAAGCCCTGAGGATGGCCAGGGAGGAAAAGCCGGACTTGATCATCCTTGATTTGATGTTGCCCGGATTAAGCGGAGAGGAAATATGCAGGCGCCTGCGGGATGAAGGATCCAGAATACCGGTTATTATGCTGACGGCTAAAACCACCCTGGAAGATAAAGTCTATGGCCTGGGGATCGGAGCAGATGATTATGTGGTTAAACCTTTCAGCCCCCAGGAGGTTGTGGCCAGGGTCAGGACAATTCTGCGTCGAAACGATGCGGACCCAGTACCGCTTACAGATATCCTGAACATGGCTGGAGGAAAACTGGTAATCGATACTCTCAGGCACAGGATTTCCTGGGAAAATCAACTACTTGATTTAACACCGACGGAATTTAGCTTGTTGGTGTATCTGGCACGTCGGCCAGGACGGGTTTTTTCACGGGCGCAGCTGGCCGAAGCTATATTCGGTTATGAGAGCTTCACTGATGACCGGACAGTTGATGCCCACATAAAGAATCTCCGCCAGAAGATGCAGAGCATCGGTATGCCGGCTCTGATCAAAACTATATATGGGGTAGGCTATAAATATGAAGAGGACTAGCATATACCATAATCATTCACTGTGGGTACGTCTGGTGTTCCATTTTTTGCTGCTTTCTGCACTGATACTGCTGCTTTTTCAGCTTATTTTCAATTACTCTCTGGAAGGTCACCTCGAATCGTACAGCAGGGAACGTGAAGAAACGATAAACAGGCAGATAGCCGGTTTGCTGGTCGATTATTACCGGGAAACCGGAAATTGGTTGGGGGTTCAGATGCCCCTGTTTCATGCTGCTCTCAGCACCAATACCAGGTTATTGCTTTACAGCGCCCAGGGCCAGTTAATTGGGGATACCGGGCAGGGCAGACACCAAATGATGATGATGAGGGATCAACAACCGGAATTGCGAGATCTACAAGTCTATCAATATGATTTGGAACTGGACAGTGAGGTAGTGGGAACTTTAGTGATTGCCCATCCTTTAACTGTGGAAACCAGTGCAATGCTGCAGCAGGATCTTGCTTTCAGGAGAGCAATATCCGGCTCGCTCATCTGGACAGGCTTGATCGCAATCGGTGCAGCCCTGATTCTGGGGGTGCTCTTTTCCCGCCGTCTTTCCGCTCCTCTTGAAGAAATATCCAGGGCTGCGGTAAATATAACAAAAGGGGATTACAGCCAGCAGCTTCCGGCCTACAGGAACAGGGAACTTGATGAATTGGCAATGTGTTTTAATCAATTGGCTTCTCACCTTCAGGAACTGGAACAACTGCGCAAGCGTTCTGTGGCCGATATATCTCATGAACTGCGAACTCCCCTGGCAACCCTGCGCAGTTATGTGGAAGCGGTAAAAGACGGGGTACTGCCTGCCGATACAAAAACCATGGGAGTGCTGCTGGAAGAGATAATGCATATGAATCGAGTGGCAACAGATCTTGATGAGCTGGCCAGATTTGAAAGTATGAAAGAAGAACAAATTAAGAGGGAAAATGTGAATATGAATCAATTTATGCTCGATAAGGTGGCCACTTTTCAGCCTATGTATCAAGCTAAAAATGTAGAACTTAATTTATCACTGCCTGAACAAAAGCTTATGTCAAATCAGGATCCCTATGCTTTGGGGAAAATAATAGGCAATCTTCTCGATAATGCCTATCGTTATACTTCACCGGGTGGGGTTGTTGAGGTTACTTTAAGTGAAAAACCTATAATTGAACCGGGAGCTATCAGCCCTGTCGGTTATGTTATGGGCGATGAAACAGTAAGCGATAAGTCAATAAAAGATATGTTCATGATCAGGGTCAGTGATAATGGAATCGGGATAGGAAAACAACAGCTACCTTATGTTTTTGAACGGTTTTTCAGGGTTGATCCCTCAAGAGAACGGGAACAGAGCCGTGCCGGTTCGGGAATTGGTTTGTCACTGGTCAAAGAACTGGTTCGTGCTTCCGGAGGTTTTATAATGGTTAGCAGTATCCCGGGAGAAGGGACAACCTTCTATATATATCTGAAGAGATAGATGCTTCAACTATTTGTCAGGCTAAGTATGATCTTATCTTAAAATAAAAAAAGGGGTTGCTGGTAATGGAAAAAGATCATCATGAACACCATGGACAAAAAAGCGGTTATGATCACCATGTTGTGTCCGGTGATCAACATGATCAACATGATAAGCACGATCAGCACGATCAGCACGATCAGTCTGGGCATAATGGTCATGAGGGTCATGATAGTCATGCAGGGCATGATCCCAATATGTTTCGAAGAAAATTCTGGTTATCACTTATCCTGACTGTTCCGGTTGTTTTCTGGTCGGGCCATATTCAAATGCTCCTGGGTTACCAGGCTCCAGTATTCCCCGGTTCAAACTGGATTCCGGCAGTGATCGGCACTGTAGTTTTTCTTTATGGCGGCCTGGTTTTTATTCAGGGAGCCTGGAGAGAGCTGAAAGTTATGCTGCCCGGAATGATGACCCTAATTTCCCTGGCAATTATGGTAGCCTTTATTTTTTCCTGGGTTGTCGAGCTGGGATTACTTCAGGCAGAATCACTATGGTGGGAACTGGCCACACTGATTACAATCATGCTTCTGGGTCATTGGATTGAAATGCGTTCAATTGACCAGGCCCAGGGAGCATTGAAAGAACTGGCAAAACTTCTTCCCGATACCGCCACCAGGTTGTCTGAAAGTGGGGAAGAGCAGGTTGCTGTAAATGAATTAAGGGTGGGAGATATTGTGCTTGTCCGTCCCGGAGAAAGCATCCCCGCCGATGGCAAGCTGCTTAAAGGAAAAAGCGATGTTAATGAATCGATGATTACCGGGGAATCGCGACCAGTGAAAAAAAACGAAGGCGATGAGGTGATTGCCGGGACAATCAATGGAGAAGGTTCACTGCATGTAGAGATTACCGGAACAGGAGATCAAACAAAATTATTCGGTATTATGAGGCTGGTTGCCGATGCGCAGCAGTCCAAATCAAGGGCACAGCATTTGGCGGACAGGGCGGCGCAGCTATTGACCGGGGTGGCCATCGGTGCCGGTATAATCACCTTAATTGCCTGGCAATTTGCCGGTGCAGAGATTGATTTTACGATCATCAGGGTTGTAACCGTTCTTGTAATAGCCTGCCCGCATGCGTTGGGACTCGCTGTTCCGCTTGTTGTGGCGATATCAACTACTATGGGAGCTCTAAACGGCTTACTGGTGCGGGACAGGCGAGGTCTTGAGGAAGCGCGTAATCTGGATACAGTGATTTTTGACAAGACGGGCACTTTAACTCTCGGGGAATTCAGGGTTGTTGATATGGCAACTATAGAAGGAGTTTCGGAGCAGGACGCACTCACGATTGCTGCCGGCGTTGAGAGAGAATCAGAACACCCTATCGCCCGCGGGATCGTTAAAACAGCAGAAGATAGAGGCATTGATATTCCTTCAGCTGAGGATTTTAAAGCGATACCCGGTAAAGGAGTATCGGCCAGAATAAAGAAAAATAATTACCTGGCAGGTGGTCCGGCTTTGATCGAGACCGAAGGTCTGAAAATGCCCCCGGAGATGGTTGAAGCATCAAACGCAGCTGCTGAACGAGGGCAGGCTGCGATCTACCTGATCCGGGACGGTGAAATAATTGCCGTGTTTGCTGTTGCCGACGCGATTCGAGAAGAGAGCAGGGAGGCTGTGTCTGCTCTTCATAACAGGGGTATAAAGGTAGCCATGCTGACAGGTGATGCTCAGGCCGTAGCCGATGCAGTTGCAAAAGAACTCGGCATCGATACTGTTTTTGCTGAAGTACTGCCGCAAGATAAAGCCTCGAAGGTTCGGGAACTGCAGGATGGTGGAAACAAGGTAGCCATGGTGGGTGATGGTGTAAATGATGCCCCGGCGTTAGCCACTGCCGATATTGGCATTGCTATCGGCGCCGGTACTGATGTGGCAGTTGAAGCAGGGCATATAGTTTTAGTCAGGTCAGATCCCCGTGATATACCGAGAATAGTAACGCTTTCCCGGGCTACTTACAGAAAGATGCTGCAAAATCTCTGGTGGGCTGCCGGTTATAATATTATTGCCATTCCTCTTGCTGCCGGTATCCTGGCAGCATGGGGTATTCTACTCGAGCCGGCGATGGGTGCACTTTTGATGTCAGCCAGCACGGTGATCGTGGCAATCAATGCCCAGTTGCTAAGAAGGGTTAAGCTCTAAACTTCACAAAATAGTAAAAGATAACTGAATATGAAGGATGTAACTTAATGAACAATAAATTGATTGAACTTGGATTTTCTGAAAGAGCTATCCAGGAAGCTTCCTCCTATGACCAGTTATTCCCGGGGAGGGTGATTACCCACTACCAGGGATTATACAAGGTGGCGACAACTTCAGGAGAAATTTTTGCGGAAGTAAGTGGAAGGATCAAATTCAATGCTGCAGGAAGTGCAGATTATCCGGTAACAGGTGACTTTGTCATGGTTGACCACGATAACAGCAGCACTGGAAATGCCATAATCCACCACATCCTGAACAGAAAGAGCATCTTTGAACGGAAAGCAGCGGGAACTGCTCAGGATACCCAGGTTGTGGCAGTCAATATAGACTTTATTTTCATCTGCATGGCATTGAATAGTGATTTTAACCTGCGCCGCCTTGAATGTTAGAAATCAGGAAAGATGGAAAAGGCAAACACACCACATCACGAAGAGAACTTTTTTTTATTCCGTCCGGCGGTGCTGTCATTGATACTCCGGGAAAGCGAGAACTGGGAGTAGAGACTGCAGATATTGGGAAGACGTTTGCAGATATTGAAGGGCTCTCAGCCGGGTGTCGGTTCAATGACTGTTCACATACGGTAGAACCCGGCTGCGCGGTAAAAAAAGCAGTTGAGAACGGGGAAATTACTGCAAAACGTCTCGAAAATTACCTTAAATTGAAAAAGGAAGCCCGCTATGACGGGCTCGATTCGAAGCAGATTGAAAAGGCAAAGATCGATGAAATGTTTTCCGGTTTCGGGGGCATAAAAAACGCCCGAGATTTTGTCAAAAATAAAAATAAAAGACCCAGATAATTTTGACCGGCATTTCATAACTGTGGTATTATTGCTCTGGCAAAAATAAAGATTGCTGTTTTATAAGACAGTTTAAGGAGGTTATATACAGTGAGACGCAGTAAAGCTGCGGGTGAAAGTATGTATGAAGGCTTTGGCATCAGCTGCCTTTCCGATGCGGCGATTGATCGTATCCATGATGCCACACTGGAAGTTCTGAAATTTACCGGAATAAAAGTTTACAGTGATGAAGCTTTGGAAATTTATTACAGCGGTGGGTGTACCGTAGATCAAGCAACAAGCACAGTATATTTTCCAGCTTATGTTGTCGAAGATTGCATCCGTTCCGCGCCACCAAGTTTTATAATGGCCGCTCGTAACCCTGAGCATGATTTTGTGATGGGCGGAAAACGTGTCGGGTTTTGCAACTTCAGCTGCGGGGTTCAGGTTGCCGATCTTGAAGACGGAAGCATAAGAGAGTCGACCAAGAAAGATACTGAGGATATATCTAAACTGGTTGACTATCTTGACCAGTATGATATCCTTGACTGCCCGGTAGTGCCCCGTGATGTCAAACAGAGCGTTTTCCCACTGCATAATTTCGAAGCCATGATTTCCAACACCTCAAAACACTGTAGTACGGCACCTTTCAACTTCCGGCTGGCCGAGTTGATCATCGATATGGCTTCAGCAGTAGTTGGCGGGAAGGATAAACTGAGGCAAAGGCCGATTATCTCTGCAGATGTATGTCCGCAGAGTCCTTTATCCCTTGCCCGGGAAACCTGCGAAACGATAATTTCATATGCCAGAAATGAAATACCGGTCAATGTTCTGTCTATGGCTTTGGCTGGC
Source organism: Bacillota bacterium (assembly GCA_033549065.1). NCBI lineage: Bacteria > Bacillati > Bacillota > Bacillota bacterium. The sequence continues at coordinate 138,518 of JAWSUE010000003.1, read as the reverse complement.
GGGACGAGCCCTGTAACCTTGGCCGGCACCCTGGTAACCCATAATGCAGAGGTTCTGGCCGGAATATGTCTCAGCCAGTTGACCAAAAAGGGAACCCCGAATATCTATGGCAGTTCAACCACCATGATGGAAATGCGCCGGGGCACTGCTACGGTAGGTTGTCCGGAAATGGCCATGATAGGAGCCTGTGTAGCTGCCATGGCAAAGAAATACCGGATACCCAGCTTCCTGGCCGGATCATAGACAGACAGTAAGCTGGGCGATCTTCAGGCCGGTCAGGAAAGGACTCTGACACTCATGACCGCAGCGTTGGCAGGTGCCAACATGATTTACGGTCTTGGTATGGTAGAGCTTGGAATGACCATGGATTTAGGCCTTTTGGTTGCCGATAATGAATTTGTGCGAATGATCAAACGGATGCTCGACGGGGTGCCGGTAAATGATGAAACCCTGGCTGTGGATATAATCAGGGAAGTAGGCATCGGTGGTGAATTTGTAACTCATCAGCATACCTATGATAACTTTAAGATGCACCAATCACAGAGTAAATTGATTGACCGCAATACACGGGGAATCTGGAAAGATTCCGGCGGAAAAGACATGCACACCCGCTGTAATGAATTTGCCAAAGAGGTCCTGGCAACACATCAGCCGGAACCCCTGCCCGCTGGTGCAGCGCAAACATTTAAAGATATAATTACCGATGCAGAAAAGGAATTTGCCTAAAATTAGCTGTATCTCTTATGGTGAAACATAAAAGGAGGCCATCCCGGCCTCCTTTTACGGTGGAATAAGATTTATTCTTTATTCAAACCATTGGAAAAAGTCTTCAGGCTTTTTCTTCAGGCTTCTGTAAAGGTTCAACTTCCCTTCTGGATCCGGATATCCGAAAGATATGCAGACTACCATTTTCATCTTTTCATTGATGCCAAGATACCTTTTTATTTCTTTTGCATATTCAGTTACCGAAGCCTGGATACAACATCCGAGACCATAACCGTGAGCAGCGAGAACGAAATTCTGGGTAAATAATCCCATATCAAAAAGGGACCATTCACCAAGTGAATCGTCCATAAGGAGGAAAGCAGCGCACGGCGCTCCGTAAAACTGAAAGTTCTGAAGTCTAAGTTCTTCTCTGCCTTCCCTGTCGTCTCTTTCTATTCCAAGAGTGTTCAACCTTCGGGCTCCGTGTTCCATACTCCGTTCCTTTAATTCAGGCGGCCAGCTGGTTGGCAAAGGTATGTCGGGGTTAATTGGATTATGTGCTTCAGCCAGTCTGTATAGTTTGTTAACAATTTCATCTTTTTTATTGCCGCTGACAACGGTTATCTCCCATGGTTGGGTGCTCAGGTACGATGAACAGTTTCCGGCAGTTTCAACTATTTTTGCAACAACCTCCCCTGGAACAGGATCCGGTTTAAAGGCACGAATACTTCGGCGTGTTTTCATTCCTTCCAGAAGTTCCAATTTCAAAACCTCCCTCACTTGGGTTAACTAAAATTATAACAATATTAGTCTATAACGGTCAATTAAAGGGGAAGGGAGACAGGGTGATTGAACCAAGCTGAGCTCTATCAATAATTCTGTCTCCCTGCATTGGATTAATATTTATATAGCAAATCCGGAAATCAATAAAGCTAATATTGTGCATAATACTAATAACCTGAAAATCTTTAACATAATAAACACTCCTGTTTTTTATTAAGCTGAAGGAAATAGTTAAAATAAATTTTTCCTTCAGGAATTGATAAACTGTTGTTTTTCCTTTTTGCAGATACGCATAATTGTATCTTTTCCGGTAATCACAGCATTGGGAAGTCCTCCCGGAGGTTGCAGCCACTGTCCGCTGAGGAATATATTATCAAGCCCTTTTATATATCCCGGATGTTCCATCATTTTTCCGCGTACAGTCGGCATAAAGCCCATAAATGCCCCGCGGTAAGCATTGCAGTAACGTTCGTAGGTTTTTGGCGTGGCTACATCTATAACCTTAAGCTTTCCCTTCATTTCCGGGAATCTTTGTTCGGTTGCTTTGAGTACATCTTTTCCAATCCGTTCTTTTTCCGTTCGGTAAGTTCCGTTGTCTTTCTTGAGCTTGTTCCAGAACTCATAATCATCATGGTATTGATTAATGGCAAAAGTTAAAATGCTATGACCTTTTGGTGAAAAGTCGGGTTCATAACCGAAGTTGGTCATCTGCAGACGTTTAACTGTATCAGTTCCAATATTGAATGGATCAACCTGGAAAGAGAGAGTTCTAGGCAAATCTTCCACAAGTCCTTCATAGCCTAAAGCGACAAGAACCTGCGATGCAAGTGGATAGTCTTCTGGATTATTGAAACGATTTTCATATGCCGGATCGTTGTATTTGTTCTTTAACAGACGTTCAAAAAGCACTTTCGCATCACAAGCTGCGACGACATAATCTGCTTCGAATGATTCACCGTTACTGCAGATCACATGTTTAACCTGCTTGTTGTCTATTTCAAGTTCAACTGCTTCTCTGGGTGATTTGATCACACCACCCAAGTTCTTGTATCTTTCAACCATACGCAAAGCAAATGCTTTTGAACCGCCCCGGGGTACAGAAGCCTGCCCCCTGGTAAAATTGGCCAGAGCGAAAAATATAGAAAAGACACTGTAATTTTCAGGAACAAAGTTGGCCAGGGTTTCTCTCAATGCAGGATGTTTGAACCTATGGGCATATTCTTTCAAGCTCACCCGACCATACTTTTGGATAACTGCTCCTGCTTCTTTCATCGAGAGCATCAGGCGAATTTTTTCAAGCGGGTTCATCAGGTCCATCGGCTTTTTAGTCGGAACCTCAAATGAATGCAGCCTTTTTATAGTTTTATAAAAATCTTCAATTGTTTCTTTGTCATCAGGTGAAATTTGCAGCCAACTTGATTTAAGACGTTCCAGGTCCCGGTATAGATGAACAGTTTCACCTTCGAATTCGAAGCTTAGAAAAGTTTCGGGGTTATATATTTCGACTCCATCCAGTGCGCCGACTGTTTTCCATAATTCATTCAGTCCGGTACCTTCTTCAGTACCGACCAGCCAGTGTATGCAGCCGTCTATATGATAACCCAGGCGGTCCCAACCGGTACATTCCCCGCCAAGTACAGGATTTTTCTCCAGAATGATGCTTTCAAAACCGTTTTTCTGGGCGAATATACCGGCACTCAATCCGGCAACTCCTCCCCCAATAATAACTATCTTTTTCATTGTTCATTCTCCTTTCGGTTAATTTTAATAATATTCAGGAGTTCTTCTCCTGTTTCCATCAGCAGATCTTCTGCGCTTTTTTGATCAAGCCATGAAGGCATATTACCGTTGGCAATCATGACAGAGAGACCGGTTTGGAAAATCTGCATCTTTAGAAATAGCTTTCTCCTTTCCTCAAGAGACAGGTCACGCATATCTTCATCTTCACCCAGAGCTTCTACCATGGCCTCCTGAACTGTTTCGTAAGCCGGCATGTAAGGATTTGGTTTCATAACCAGTTCCCGGAACAGTACCGGGTACTTGCGGGCGAAAACAATGCTGGCCTTGCCTACTTTTTCAAATAGGCTTGCCCCATTTTGCTCTGCTATCAGCTTTTCGGGAATAGTTAAAACTTTTTCTACTACAGCAGCATTTAAATCATCTATTGTTTTAAAATTTACATAGATAGGTGCAACAGAAGAGTTGAGACGTTCGGCGACGCTGCGGGCTGTAATCTTATTGAATCCCTCCTTTATGGCAATTTCAAAAGCAGCGTTGATGATCTCTTCCCGTGAGAATCTTGTTTTCGGTGGCAAATGAATCACTCCAATATAACAGATGTTAGATAACTTAAGTTATATAATAAAGCATAATATAAAACCTGTCAAGAGGTTTTATAAAATTTTTTCATAATGTCAGGGGGACGGGGTTGTTGACAACATTCTTCTTATTTCCTCAGGTGAGTTTAACGATTATTTTAGCCATTCTTTATTTTGTGATCTGAATATTTTTGTTCATCGTCTTTAAGTTTTTCATTTACCTTTGTTTCCTTTTCCTTTTCATCTTCTTCACCATATCCGGCCTTCTCTTCTTCAGGCATATTAGCGATCAATTCATCTGCTTCAAGCAGTAACCTGGCAACAATTTTTGCTCCGTTTCTATAAACATACCCGCAATGTTGTTCTTCACCGCTGAGATAATAGGCAAAAGGAAGTAATACTCGGCAGTAATAACTACCTAATTCCTCTTTATAACGATCATGAAGTAAACGGGCAAGATAGCTGTAATCGGAAACATCCTGTTCAGGATCCGTACGGCCGTAAAGGTATGAAATGAGCATCAGGCCGGCTTCGACAGCTCCACACCGTTCACCGTATCCGCCTCCTCCTCCACGGAAAACACTGGATACACGCAGCAGATCTTCGGGCAGCTTGATATCAAGGACATCAGCTACTGCCCTGATAGTTGATTCAGAGCAGTGAAACCCTTTATCCCTATACTCATTACATAATTCCCCGGCTTTTTCGATGATCTTTTCTTTTTCTTTGTCCATAATATTTAGATACTCCTCTCGAACATAAAGGAATGATAATTTAGTTTATATACAAAAAAAGGGCACTACTAGTTTTGTACTAGATATAAACAAAAGATGGGGGAGTGCTATTTTTTCAGAAAGTCGAAGAAGCCTTTTTTCTTCGGTGTATCATCTGTCTGTACTGTTTCAGATTGTTGTTGATTATCCTGCTGTTTTTTTAGCTCTTCTTCAAGCTTACTTTTCTCCAATTCAAGCTCTGCTTTTTCCTTGGCTTCAGCATCTTCACGCTCTTTTTGCTGGCGGGTTAGCTCTTCTTCAAGTTTTTTCTTCGCTGTTTCCAGTTCAACTCGGGATTTCTCTGCTGCAAGCTCACGCTCTTTATGCAGCTTGTTCAGCTCATCTTCCATTGTTCTTTTTTCACTTTCCAAGGTTTTTACCCGGGTTTGAAGTTCACGCTTCAGACTGCGTGCTCCTTCAGCTTTGATATAGTTTTGAATGCTGCGGTAAACCATAAAGAAAATCATAACCAGGACACCAGCCAGAGCGGATCCGATGATCAGCATTGAAAGGGTTAATGTAATCTGGCCCAGGAGATAGTTAATGGTAACAGCTTCGGTATTCAGCAGCGCCACAGTGACTATCACAATGGCTGCCAAAACCATCAGGATAATAAATAGTGTTCTCATAATATTTCTCCTCCAATATTGAACAAGACTTAAAATAATTATACCTGATTTAAGCGGGAAGGTTATCGAGCCAACTGAAGAAAGTTTTCCAAACCTGTTCTTTATATCCGGAAAAGCGATGATCTGCCCCTTCGATCCATACCAGTTTTTTAGGTTCTGCGGCAGCATCATAAATTAGTTCTGCATCCTTCGGTGGCACCGATTCATCATTTGTACCGTGCACTAATAGAAAGCTGCGTGGGGCAACTTCAGCGGCGTATTTAAGCATATCGTGGTTTCTGAGATCCAGGAAAAATCTGCGTTTCAATTCCAGACAGCCTTCCTCACTTTCCAGTTTAATCACTTCATCTGCCGGTCCTTCCAGTTTTCCTCCGATAAGTGGGAGAAAGAGTCGTTCCAGCCGTGCCACTGCTGCCCAGGTGCAAACTGCGGTAATATCTTTATCGAGAGCAGAGTAGCTCAAAACGGTGCTGCCGCCGAAGCTTCTGCCGCTAAGTATGATCCGATTAAAATCTTCCTGTTTAGCCCATGTGACTATTGCTTCAAGATCCTCAACCTGGTTGCTTAAAGTGCGTTCCTTGTTTACACCTTCGCTTTCGCCGCTGCCGGCAAAATCGAACAAAAGGGTGCTGTAACCTCGATTATAGAGTTGTTCACCTATCTCAACTGCCTGGCCCTGGCCTTCTTTCGAACCGGTAAAACCATGGCAGACAATAATCAATGTGCTATCCGGAGTATTGCTTTTTCTGAGCATAGCGGCCAGCTTTTGATCACGCCTGTTTTTTACCCTGAAGCTCTGCCAGTTTTCAGTTGCCATTTTAACGACCTTCTCTCCCATAAACATTAAACATTTTCTGTCTGAACATCAGCAACTATGCTCTCAGTTCGATTTCCGTAACACATTCAGTTTTAATTTTTTCAACAAGGAACTGAAGAGCTGCGACTACATTAGGTCTGATATCGCCACCGATAAGGGCATACATAATGTCATCTCCTACCTTAAGCTGGCCTTCATTGAGCCACACCTTAACATAAAAAACGCCATTTAGTTTATAGGTATCTGTAATAATCTCTTCAACCTTTTCTGCATCAAAGCTAAATTCCATTCCCTTTACCACTGAACCATTATCAAGCCCCTGGCGAACCTTTGCTTTAGGTGTTTGACGTACAACACCATTATGAATTAAAAACATCCCTATCTTCGAAGCAACAGGTTCTGCTTTTGCTTCACTAAGCCATTTATCAATCGAAGGTTTTGTATTACTTAATTTTTTCATAACCATAGTTTGTTAAGCTCCCATAATGTGATAACCACCATCTGTGTAGATCACAGACCCGGTAACTGAACGGGATAAATCTGTTGCCAGAAAAAGCGCCGTACCCGCTACATCAGCAGCCGTAGCCAGACGGCGCAGGGGGGTCTTGTTTTCTACTCCATCTAACAGTCGATTAAAATCCCTTACACCCTTCGCTGAAATTGTCCGAATTGGACCTGCGGAAATGGCATTGACCCTTATATTCTGTGGTCCAAGATCGGATGCCAGGTAGCGCACACTAGCTTCAAGCGAAGCTTTGGCAACACCCATTACATTGTAGTTGGTCACCACTCTCTGTGAACCCTGGAAAGTAAGGGTGATGATACTGCCTCCTTCGCTCATTAATGGGTATAAGCGCTGAGATGCTGCGACCAGCGAATATGCGCTGATATTGTGGGCCAGGAGAAAACCCTCACGGGAAGTGTCGACATAAAGCCCATCCAATTCCTGTTTTTTGGCATAGGCCAGGCTGTGTACGACAACATGCAGGGCACTCCATTTTTCTTTCAACTTTTCGGCCAGGGTATCCAATTCAGAATCCTCAGCCACATTACATGGGATAAGCATTGCTCCGGGCATTTCTTTTTTCACCAGTCGTTCAACCTTATCTTTATACCGTTCATCTTGATAGGTAAAAGCAAGATTAGCACCGGAACTATTGAAGGCCCGGGCGATTGCCCAGGCTATGCTGCGCTTGTTAGCCACGCCCATAATTACAATATTTTTCCCCTTAAGGGAAACATTTTCTGTCAATTTATCATCACCTTCTCCGATTTATATTGAATTATTAAGCTGGTTTACATTTTACCACGAGATGGCGTGGAAGTTAAAACTTACTCTGAAAATATTCGAGATAAAACCAAGCTCAGTGCCTAAAGCAACAAGAACTGTGAAGCAAGTAGATAGTCTTTTGGAGTATTAAAACGTTATTCATAAGCCGGCACTCAATCCGGCAACTCCTTCTCCAAAAGAGGCATTCACATTTAACTGAATTTCATAAGTCGAAGCTTCTAGATAAAACGAAGCGCTTCAGAAGGATCCAAATTTGCAGCTGCATATGCCGGGTAGAGACTGGCAATCGCCCCGGCGAGAGCTGTAAATATTACAGCCGGAAGAAAAATTAATATTTGCCAAGTCGTATCCAGCACTGTGCCGGCAATTAGGGGGCCGGCCAGGTTAGCAGTGAAAAGACCCAAGTGATATCCAATAATGCCACCTATAATACTGATTAAGATTCCTTCAGTTATGATTATTTTAAAAATATGTTTGCTTCGAAAGCCTATTGCTCTGAAGATGCCAATCTCCCTGGTTCTTTCCCTGACAGCGGCAGAGAGAGTCATTACAACCACGAGCAAGCCGGTAATAAAAACGATGATCCCGGTCAGGATGCCGAAACGTGAGATACTGGCCAGAAGTTCATTCCTACCCATAACAGCCTGCCGAACACCGGTCACGCTGGCATGAGGAAGAACCGTCTGCAGTTGACCGATCAATATTTCTTCATCAACAAGTTCAGTATCTGAAGATATTTCGATCAGGGTTAATTCGCCCGGTTTCTGCAGAATTCTTTGCGCTTCCGACAGATTCATAAAGATTTGGTTATCTTCTGACGACCCGCTTTCAACGAGAACAGCGATTACTTCGTAACTATTTCCTTCAATCTCCAGAATATCACTTAAAGTAAGTTCCAGCTGCCTGGCAATGTTTGAGCCGAGTACTAACTGGTTGTTTTCAAGATCCTCCACGCTGGCGAGACGTTCAAGATTCAGGCGTTGAAAGTCCATGGTCATATCTTCATTTTCTGGCAGATCGCCATTTTCTTCAGTAGTACCTTCATGATTATCATCAAATTGCAGCCATGGCTTAACAATAAGTTCTGCTGACAGGTTGGTTCCGGCTATAACAATCTTGCTCTCGCCAACTGATGCCGTACCAACAAGCCTCGGTGCGATTGTTAGAATAGATTGGTTATCCTGGATTGACTTTATAGATGCCAGATCTTCTTCAGTCAGTGATGCTGCATCGAAGACAAGTTCCGGGATCGTAATCCCGCCGTATTGAAAGGTCAGTTCTCCCCGGTCAGCAGTGATTACAATATTGGCACCCATATCAGTTAACTGTTGTTTTATATCAGATTCCATGGCGGTGACAATGCTATAGACAGATACAACTGTTGCAGAACCTATAATTAATCCCAGCAGCATGAACATCACTTTACTTTTACGCCTGTATATATTTCGAAGAGCTATTTGATAGAGGTTCATGGTACACTCACCACTTTGGATGAAGAAAAAATATTATCATCGATTAGCCGTCCATCCTGCATGGTCAAAGTTCGCTGCATATAATCTGTGTTTTCCGGGTTATGCGTTACCATCAGTATGGTAAGACCTGAAGCATTTAAACTGCTGAACAGCTCCATTATTTCTGTAGCGGTTTTTGTATCCAGGCTTCCGGTTGGTTCATCGGCGAGTATCAGTGGCGGCTCATTGACTATTGCTCTGGCAATAGCTACCCTTTCCTGTTCTCCACCTGAGAGTTGGTTCGGCAAACGGTCAAATTTTGAATCCATACTCACTTTCTCCAGGGACTGCATGGCCATATCATGCTTTTGTTGTTTTGAATAACCGGTAGTGGTTAGCGGTAGCAGAACATTTTCAAAGGCAGTTAGGTAAGGAATCAACTGAAATTGTTGAAAAACAAAACCGAGGTATTCGCGACGGAAATCGGCACGTCTTTCCTGTGAGAGGGCATACAGATCAATATCATCGATTAAGATCTTACCGGATGATGGTGGGTTCAGTCCGCCAATTATGCTTAGAAGGGTGCTTTTCCCTGAACCGGAAGGACCCATCACTGCAACAGCCTCACCTTTTTGAATCTCCAGGGAAACGCCCTGCAGTGCGGGAACAGCATTGCTGCCGCTGATATAATTTTTTGTTAAGCTCTCTATGATGATCAATGTATTTTTCATCACTTTCCTCCTCATTTAGTAGGATCCCTGCTGCCTAAATAAATCGCAGTGATTCAACGGGATCTAATCTGGCTGCTTTAAGAGCCGGATAAGCAGATGCTGAAATGGCAACAGCAACAGATATTAAAACTGCAGGTAGTAACAGGTCAGGCTGCCAGGAATTGAGAGTTATTCCCAGAGTAAGATAGGGCCCGATTACTTTTGCAATGGTGCTTCCGACTAAATATCCCAGAAGTCCTCCGGCTAAACCGATCAAGCCTGCTTCAAAGAAAAATATTCGAATTATATGACTGCCCCTGAATCCGATAGCCCTGAAGATGCCAATTTCCCTGGTTCTTTCGTGTACTGAAGACATCATCGTTGTTAATACCATCAGGGCGGCGATAAACAAGATGATTCCGGATAAAATAAATGAGAATGTGGAGAAACGGTCAATGGTTTCTTCTCTCAGAAGGGCAGCCTGGCGGAGTGCAGTGACTCGCCCGTTAGGCAGTATATCACTTAGCTGAGCTGCGATTTCCTCAATTGGACATGAATTGCAGTAAGCCGAGATCTCGATCATCGAAATTTCTCCCGGACGGTTCAGGATATTTTGTAGCGTGGCCAGATTTCCATAGATCAGTCCATCTTCTACTGAACCGAGAGGGTTGATTATTCCGGTTACATAAAAGGATACTCCGTTAATTTCGATTTCATCTCCACTTTGCAGGTCAAGTGCCCGGGAAGCTTCATAACCGAGAATCAAACCATTATCTGGAAGTTCAATCAATGCAAGATCAACCGGTTTCTGGTTTGAAGTCAAACCTGCCTGGTCCTGAAGTGTGAACCAGGGTTTCATGATAAACTCTTTTTCGGGTTTTATACCGACGAAGAGAGCTTCTGTTTCTCCAATATTTACAGCTGTAATCATTTTGGGTGAAACGATATTGATACTGTCGTAATCTGGTATTTCGGATATACGATTCAGATCATCTTCAACCAGACGCTGATAATCAAGCGATACCTCTGAAATCTCTGCCCCTCCGTAGTTGATTTCCATCCCTTCCGAACGGGGAACAATAACAATATTTGCCCCGAATTCATCGATTTGATCTCCCAGGGACCAGCGCATTGACTCTACAATCATGAACAGGGCAATAGCTGTTGCTGTCCCGATTACCAGCCCGCATAAGATCATTAGCACTTTAACTTTTCGACGTTTGAAGTTGTTGAACGCAATGTTGTAGAGATTCATGGTTTTCTCCCCGTTCGCTAATTATTGACCGATCTCATAGAAACTGCCGCCTGAATAGCCGTAACGTATAACAGCTTCTCCATCTTTATAGATGGTTATTTCCTGGTGACACCCAAAATCATCAACTACTGCTTCCAAATTATTCGTGTTTTCTACATTGGACCGATAATAATCCATGCCGGCCAGAGCGAGTTGATCATTTGAATTGGCTGCTGTACCGAAACTGCAACAGCTACCTCCCGAGGGTATCCAGCCGCTCTGCTGAGGGGATACAGTTTCAGATGGCCGCGCTGATAGCCTTGAATTTACGATGGAGAAGACCAGCAGAACTGCTACGATAATCAGAAAAATACTGACAAGTTTCCCAAAATTTTTATTCATTATAAATTCTCCTTTTTGTTGGTTTAATATGCCCGGATTTCCCAGTTCATGATATCTGAGAGTGCGATTTTCACCAATCCGTTATCTACTTCGGGTTTCATATATACCGGTGGGTATTGTCCGCAGGCCTGCGAGCCTGACAGGAATTCATGATTTTCTATGGTATAAGTCGTACGGCAGGTATCACAGACCAGAGTTTCTCCGGCTAATGAAAAATAGCGTCCCTGGCAGGGTTCACACATACTGCTTCCGGTAAAAACACGGCCTGAAGGAGTGATATAGGCCATCAGGGGAACCATAAATCCTTCATCATTTTCAACTTCGAAAAAAACAATATCCTTTTCTTCAAGCTCTTCAAGGGTGATAGTTGCCCAGGCGTCGTCAATCAGAGGTTCAACTCTGGTCATCGTGACGACTCTGCCGATATAGGATCGGGTTGGAGCCGAAGGTTCGCCGAAAAATGATCCTGAGGTTTCCGATTCCTGGTTGCTCATAAGGCTTACAATCGAAAAAATTCCGATGCCCAGTATGGCAACTACAATTAATATAAGGGGTAACTTGCTTTTTGGTGATCCAGTAAACTGGTCTTTCTTGGATTTTAGTTGTTTGTTTTTCTCATTCATATTTCTAAAGTGGCCTCCTTTTAGTCTACTACTGTGTGTAGTATTTGATTCCAAAAAAATTTTTAATCAACAAACCAGACCCAGAGCTAGCAGGGTTGTGGAAAATATAATTATGCCGAGAAGTGGAGTAACCAGTCCAGGCATTTTTCTTTCGGTTCCAGTATTGAGTAACATTTTTTCTATGCGGTTTTCCATGCTGCCACGTCCGCCGAAAGCGCTGACCAGACCCAGCTTTGTTGATTGCTGATCCATAAGTGATCTCCATATTTTTAAGAGAACCGCTGCAAAGTCCCTATGATTAACCTTGATCAGGTTGGCTGCTTTCTCATCACAAAGCAGTTCCTTTTCAGCAAGATATTTATTGAGCAGCATATTGCTTATCGGGTTAAAAAATGTAATATCCCTGACCAGGTGCAAAAACCAGCTCTTCAAGGTATCGCGTTGGCTGATATGAATCAGTTCGTGGCTGATCACTACTGCCAGTTCCTGTTCATTCAGCTTCCCCGGGAGCTTCTTATTAATAACCAAAACTGGTTTCAGCAAACCGGTTGTAAAAGCAGCGAATCCTTCTTTACTACTGAAAACTACCCGGGGCGGTTTAATACCGAGGGATGAACTCTGGATCTGGATCATCTTTGTTATGCTGTTCCTTGAGTTATCATCAACCTGTGGATTTTCACTCTCAAGCCTCCTCAGCATAAGTGCAGCTGTTCCTGCCTTAAGGGTGCCGACCAGAAGTAAAATACCTCCAAGGGGTAAGATGGCGCTTAGCATTCCGGTTGAGATGGTGCAGAGAAAATGGAATGCACCATCTGTAGTGAATATAGGAAGCCCTGCCTGGCAGCGTTTAATAAGGACTGTGTGGTAGATGATGAATGCTGCAGGAGGAGTGAGAAATGCCAAAAGGTACAGGCGTAAGCGCTGCAGGGGATCTTCGATTTTGAAAACTTTCAGAACACCCATTAATAAAGGGAAGATCAGCGTATACCCGAAAAGAACATAAATTATGTGTGTATGCAGTTCACTTAGTGGTATGTTCATTATCCTGCTCCTTGGACTTGGCAAGAGCCTGTTCCAGTTTTTCAAGAACAGCCCTGTCTTTTTCTTCTACCCGTCGTATAAAGTGACTTAAAGCAGCATCGCTGAAATCAGTGAGAAGGTCATCGATCATACCTCCGACAATCTGCCCGGTAAATTCATCACGACTTAAAGATGGCTGAAAGAAAAAAGCATTTCCTACCTTGGTTTTGGTCAGCAGCTTTTTATCAGCCAGTCGACCCATGATTGTCATGATCGTAGTATAGGCCAGATCTTTCTCGGGATTTAAAGCTTCAAGCACATCGCGGACGCATACAGCGCAGTCTTTTTGCCAGATGATCTCCATAACCTCGGATTCGAGACTGCCAAGGACTTTTTCCAAACCCTGCTTGCCCGGACGGTAACCGCTTAAGAAATGACCTTTCATTTTAACCCCCAGTAATTCAATAGTATTTGTATCATACTATACCTTTCTACTACATGCAATAGTATTTAAAATTATTTTTTCACAGTTATTCTCTACCTTTTTATTAAATAATAGGGATATATTGGGGGAAACGGTGATGGATTTATAACTTAGCGGCAACGAAAGTTAGTTTTTGTTCATTGCCATTCACCTGATCGAAGGTATAAGTGGGATGTAGACAGAGTAATGTAAATCCAGATTTCTCAAGCAACCCTGTGATAAGATCGGGTTCATAATCTTTCTCCCGGTGTTTTTCCTGGAATTTTTTGAAGAGACCACAATCATTTTTCTGAAAGAGAGTCAGCACGACAGACCATAATTCATTATTACGATCGTAACTTGTTTCCCAGATCATGGTAAATTCATCATAATCAGCCCAGCCAGCATAATCAACGCCGCACATAATTTGATCATAGATTTCGGCCAAGCCTCGGTATTATTGATTATTATTGTCCAATTCTGTTCTCTCCAATATCATATCTCCGATTTACAGTTCGATGTTACTACAATTTTTATCGACCAAGAAAGTTTTAATGTTAGCGTTAAAAAAATCTTCTAATACTTTGGCGAGTTCGTCCCGTGCGGAAATTACAGACTCCAGGTTGTAGTTTGCAAAACCGTCAATAGGCAGGAAGATGTCCCTGCTGCTTTCGGTGACCTTGCCCTGATCACTCTGTCTCCAGATCCACTTTCTCGTTTTAATCATATTACCACTGGCATAAACAATTTCCCCGTCATCCGGTTTTTCTGCATCTTTCTGGCCGAAGGGTATGAACAGGTCATCAGGCCTGCTGATACGGACTTCAATATCTCCCGAAGCAGCGCCGAGATCATGAGCGCCCATAGGAAGGATATATTTAAGCGAGAAAGCGTTGACCAGGTTAACAACAGGGTTAATATCCGGGAGGCTTCCACCCTTGGCAATTCTTGTTATTAGCGCTTCTACGGAGCATGGAAAACGATTAGGGTTTATTCCCAGCATTTGAAATGCATCACGGTAGGGAGTTATTGCTGGATGTTCCTTCGGCTTGGATGATTGAAATTTTTTCCGTACTTCTTCTATGGCCTGTTCAAGCAATGATTTTATCTCAGATACACTCCCCTGGTTATTCACTTTTCTGGCGACAACTACTCCAAAACAGGCATGGGGCAGTTTCGCAAAAAAGTGTTCATCAACTATAAAACGCATTATTATACCTCCGGCAGGAAAAGATTGTAATCATTAAAAAATATTTTATCACAAATAATGTTAATAATTTTCAGGTTTTCCATGCAACAGGCATAGTTTTATACTTTGAATTTATATTTAGAATATCGGTCAGGCAGGATTTAGGAATGTGTTCGGTTAAATTAAAAGTAAAAGTAAATAAAAATTATTAATGTGATGGTTTGAGGTGATAAGAATGATCCTGATTACCGGTGCGGCCGGTAAAACCGGACGGGCGATTTTAAAATCATTGTTAGATAAAAAAGCTGATGTCAGGGTTTTGGTCCGCCGTCGGGAACAGGCTGAAGAACTAAGTAAGGCCGGGGCGGCTGATGCTGTTATCGGCGATATGACTGATCCTGCTGTTTACAGTCGATCCCTGGCAGACGTTGATGCTGTTTATCACATATGCCCAAATATGCATCCTGAAGAAACTGAGATCGGCCGGAAGGCAATAATCGCTGCGCTTGAAAATAAAATTGAACACTTTGTATATCATTCTGTACTGCACCCGCACACCGGAAAAATGCCTCACCACTGGCAGAAGTTGAAGGTTGAGGAGATGCTCTTTGAATCTGGTTTAAACTTCACTATTCTTCAGCCAGCCCCGTATATGCAAAATATCCTGGCTTTTAATAACGATATCATGGATAAAGGAGAATATCCTCTTCCTTACCCGGCGCAGACCCGGCTAAGCATGCTTGACCTGGCTGATCTGGGGGAAGTGGCGGCTAAAGTTTTTACCGAACCGGGACATGTAGGTTCAATCTATGAAATTGTCGGAACGAAAGGAATTAGCCAGCTTGAGGTGGCTGCTCAGATAAGCGAGGGAATTGGAAAGATTATTAGTGTCCGGGAAGTTTCTCTTGGTGACTGGCGTAATGAGGTAGAAAAAGCAGGTATGGAATCCTATGCCGTTGAAACGCTGCAAAAAATGTTTATCTACTATGGCCAATTTGGATTATGGGGTAATCCAGGAGTGTTAACGCACCTGTTAGAGCGGCAACCGGGTACGATTGCAGATTTTGCAAGAAGGGAACTGGCCATGTAGTTCCAAAAGGGAAGAGAATATGTAAAATAGACGATTATTATTTATAAAAAATAATCCGGATGGAGGCAGAAGAAACAATGTCATTAATTCCGTTAGCCGATTTACTTAAGAAAGCTGACCAGGGAGGATATGCCCTGGGTGCATTTAACTGCAACAATATGGAGATTGTCCAGAGCATAGTTCTCGCTGCAGAAGCCGAGCACTCTCCGGTGATTATTCAGGCCAGCCAGGGAGCAATCAAGTATGCCGGTCTCGGCTATATTATTTCCTTGGCCAGGCAGGCTTCAGAGACAGTATCTGTACCGGTAGTTCTGCATCTTGATCATGGAACAAGCTTTGATCAGGTTATGGAGTGCATCCGATTTGGTTTTACCTCTGTTATGTATGATGGTTCACATCACCCCCTGGAAGAAAATATTGCCCAGACCCGCAAAGTAGTGGAAATTGCCCGTATTTTCGGGGTATCGGTTGAGGCCGAACTCGGAAGAATAGGTGGGACTGAAGATGAAATCAGTGTAAGTGATAAGGAAGCATTTTTTACTGATCCTGCCGAGGCAGAGCAATTTGTCAGGGAAACCGGGGTTGATGCTTTGGCTGTATCTGTCGGTACTGCCCACGGGCAGTACAAAGGAGAGCCTAAACTGGACTTCGACCGGTTGGCTGAAATCAGCCGCAGGGTATCCTGCCCCCTCGTCCTGCACGGCTCATCGGGAGTTCCCGATGAAAGTATAAGCAAGGCAATTGAACGGGGAGTACGCAAAATTAATATAGATACCAATATCCGTGAAGCTTTTGTCGGTGCAATGCGTAAAGTTCTGGATAATAACCCCGGTGAAATAGATCCCCGTAAAGTTTTAGGCCCGGCCCGGGATGCCGGAGTGGAAATTATCCGCGAAAAAATCCGCCTTTTCGGCTCCTCCGGAAAAGCCTGATCAAAATAAGTGTACGATCCAAAGCCTGTCCACTTTTCGTACACTTATTGCACTTTTTTTATAAAAAAGAAGGAATTTTGAAAAAAGTGCCGAAAAAATATGTGAAAATATTATCAAAGCAAATGAACCCGTTGGGAGAGTTTCGGATAACGAACGCCGAAGGAGCAACCTTCTAGCTGGCGCTTAGAAGGGAAACTCTCAGGCTGCAGTACCATCGGGAGATGCACCTCTGGAGAGCATCCGCAGTAGCGGAACACCGACGGGGAAAGCCCTTTGTAAGCTAAGGAGCAATCTCTCAGGTAACAGGGACAGAGAAAAAGCCGGTTGGCTTTCTCTGTCTTTTTTGTTTTAAAGAGCAGTTAGGTCAACTTATTATGTAAAAGATATAACCGAAGTGAACAAGAAATTTATAAGGAGGTCAATAACGATTATGGGTTTTCCGATTATAAAAGGTTTTTCTTATATAATTGCACATGTGCCTGATCTTGTTGTATATGGTTCCAAGCCAACAAGAGAATTGATCAAAGATAGTACATTACGTGATAGGATCACTTCAAATCTGCGTAGTTACGATGAAGCCAAAGATTATCCTCCTCATCAGGCATTTATTGGAAATATTAAGCCTGAGGATTTATGGAATTATGAAAAACCATGGTTTAAAAACTTACTTACTGGCAGCCTTCGTACAAGTCCTTGGGGCGAAATAATGCCTGAGGATGAATTTTATGCCCTGTTAAAAATTGTAGATGAATTCGATTTGATATATTTATCCCGGGAGTTTACAGATCAGGTCAGAAATAAATATGAAAAAAATGAACTTTTCGAACCTGCGGAAATTGAACGTTTGGGTTCAGGGGTTGAGTTAGGAAAGATCGAAGAAAAGATCAAGGCAGGAGCAATGTCTTTGCAGATCGGGGGAAATACTGTCGGATGCATACAGGACGGGCACGATGAAGATGACAACCTTAAAGCTGATATCCTGTTAGAAAATTTAAGCTGTAAGGCATCAGGTGTGTTGGCGATCCGCAAAGTGATCAACTCATTGAAGTTAGATCCATCTTCAGTTGATTTTGTTATGAACTCCGGAGAAGAAGGTGTGGGAGACAGGTACCAACGAGGAGCAGGAAACCTGGCAAAAGCAATGGCTGAAAGATCTGGTTGTATTAATTGTACAGGAGCTGATATCAAGGCTTTTTGCTGCGCACCCGTGCATACGATGATAATGGCCGGCAGTCTTATTCAATCAGGAATTTTTGACAATGTAGTAGTGGTCGGAGGAGGATCGCTAGCGAAACTGGGAATGAAGATGAAGGGCCATCTGACGAATTCGATCCCAATCCTTGAAGATGTTCTCGCGGCATTCGCCATAGTTCTCGGGAAAGATGATGGGCAAAGTCCTCAAATTAGACTTGATGTAATTGGCAAACATGAAGTTGGAGCAGGCTCCTCACAACAGGCGATTTATGAATCACTTGTAAAAAAACCGCTCGACAAATTGGGGATGAAAATACCCGATATCAACAAATATGCAACAGAACTGCACAATCCTGAAATAACTGAACCTGCCGGAAGTGGAAATGTACCAAAAAATAATTACCGCATGATTGCTGGATTAGCAGTTATGCAGGGGCAGCTACCGCGCGAAGATCTGGATGAATTTGAGAAAATCCACGGAATGCCCGGCTATTCACCAACTCAAGGACATATCCCATCTTCCCTTCCGTATCTTGGCCATGCCTGCAGAGCAATTCTCCAGGGAGAAATTGATAATGCCATGTTTGTCGGAAAGGGCAGTCTCTTTCTGGCCAAAATGACAAATTTATCAGATGGGATGTCTTTCATAGTAGAGAAGAATAGTGGAAAATAAATTATTTATGAACAGGAGTGAGAATATGTTTCAAGGGAAAAAAGTCTTGTGCATTGGAGAAAGAGACGGAGTACCGGGCTCAGCGATTGCTGAATGCATAAAGACAGCAGGCGGTGAACCTGTTCTACAGCTCACACAATGCTTTGTCTGAACGGCAGCTGGAGCTATGGATCTGGAAGATCAGGGGATTATCAAAAAAACGGTTGATGAACAGAGTGATAAAGATGTTGTAATGGTTATTCTAGGTTCCCCTGATGAAAAAAGTGCGGAAATCTATGCAGAGACTGTTACAAATGGAGATCCCACTTACGCAGGTCCCTTAGCCGGAGTTTCGTTGAGACTCCCCGTGTATCACATTATTGAAGACGAGGTAAAAGAACATATCGACCCTAAAGTATATCAACAACAGGTCGGAATGATGGAGATGGTTCTTGATAAGGAAGCGATTACTAAAATCGTTAAACAAATCAGGGAAAGTTGATATCAAAGGTTGGGTGAAAGTGGCAGCAAAAAGCAGCTAAATTCACCTGCCTTGCTGAGTGGTTTAAGGTACATTACTTTAACCCGGGTTGGAAAGGTCGATTGGTATGGATTTTATGATTATGACGAACAATCCTGAAATAGCGAAATCATATCAAGACTTTAATGTGTACTGCGTTGAAGGAACTATACTACAGCTGTTTTTCAATGTGAGGGATTTAATCCACAAGGGACATCGTCTATTAATGCATCCGTTAAGTGGTAGCCTTAAACCGGGGACTATGCCGTATAAGACAATTGTTTTGACCAGTGGAAAAGCACAACTTGATTTAGAATCCCTTTATTATATTGAAAACAGTATAGAAACCTACCATAAAACAAAAACAGATTTATCTGGGATTAATGATCAAGAAATTCTTTTAGATTATGCCATGGTCGATCTATTGCACCTGCAAGCGTTCCTGGAAAGCGGTATAGTCCTGTCCTGAAAGCCCGATTGTCTTAGAAAGTTGGATGAATAACAGAATTACAGAAATAATAACTAGAGAGAGGAGGAAAATTAGTGTGCCTTGAGTTAGGGATATTAAAAATTGATGATATTGCATTTGGCGACAAAACTGAGGTTCATAGCAGGTGTCTTTATATAAACAAAATAGAATTAACAGAATTGTTGAAAGAAGATCCGAATATCGAAAATGTTGAGCTGGACCTGGCCAAACCCGGTGATGATGTAAGAATCATTCCGGTAAAAGATGTAATCGAGCCGAGAGTAAAGGTCAAAGGACCCGGAGGTGTATTTCCCGGTTTTATCAGCAAAGTTGAGAAAGTTGGTAATGGGCGGACGCATGTCCTTGCCGGTACTGCTGTAGTGACAACCGGGAAAATTGTCGGTTTCCAGGAAGGAATAATCGACATGAGTGGACCCGGAGCTGAGTATACACCATTTTCAAAAACCCTGAATCTTGTTGTTACTATCACTCCAGAAAAAGGATTAGCCCAGCACAAACATGAGCAGACAGTACGGATGGCCGGTTTAGAAGCAGCAGCATATCTAGGAAAAGCCGGGAGTAATATTGAGCCAGATCATATTGAAACTTATGATACAGGCTCTATTCTTGAGAATGCAGCAAAATATCCTGCATTGCCTAAAGTAGCCTACCTTTACATGCTCCAAACCCAGGGATTACTGCATGACACCTACGTTTACGGAGTAGATGCCAAAAGGATCATCCCTACGCTGATCAATCCAGCAGAGGTATTCGATGGCGCCATAGTAAGCGGTAACTGCGTTTCTGCCTGTGATAAAAATACTACCTTTCATCACCAGAATAACCCTGTTATTAGAGAACTATTCAAGTATCATGGTCAGGAACTATCTTTTATTGGTGTAGTAATCAGCAATGAAAATGTTACGCTTGCCGACAAAGAAAGATCTTCAAGTTATGCAGCTGGGTTGGTTAAAATGATTGGAGCCGATGGAGCTATTGTATCAGAGGAAGGTTTTGGAAATCCAGATACTGACCTTGTAATGAATTGCCGTAAGCTTGAAACCCTTGGAATTAAAACGGTTCTGATAACTGATGAATACGCCGGACGTGATGGCGCTTCTCAATCTCTTGCTGATGCGGTGCCCGAAGCTGATGCTGTCATCAGTGTCGGAAATGCCAATGAAACAATTGAACTGCCACCCCGTAAAAGAATAATTGGTGACATTAGTACTGCAGAATTGATAGCCGGTGGATTCGCCGGAGCGCTTAAAGAAGATGGCAGTTTGCAGGTCGAAATTCAGGCAATAATCGGTTCGACCAATGAGCTTGGTTTCAGCAAACTCCGCGGGGAAGGTTTTTAGAATGATCAAAACTTCAGGAGAGGAGGGGTAAAATGGTTACAGAAAAAAAATTAAGAGTAATTCATTACCTGAATCAGTTTTTTGGCCAAATTGGTGGCGAAGATATGGCCGGTACCAAGCCTCTCGTAAAGGTCGGTCCGGTAGGCCCGGGAATTGCCGTAAAGGAATCTCTTGGTGACAGGGGAGAAGTCGTTGCCACGGTCATTTGCGGCGATAACTATGTTGCTGATAATATTGAACAGGCAACCAGGGAAATTGTTAATTTGGTTAAAGAATATGAGCCCGATGCCCTTGTGGCCGGGCCGGCCTTCAACGCCGGACGCTATGGTCTAGCCTGTGGTGCTGTAGGTCAGGCTGTTAGTCAGGAGTTGAAAATACCGGTAGTAACGGGAATGTATCTTGAAAACCCTGGCGCTGAACTCTATCGTAAAGATATATACATTATCTCTACGGCCGATTCGGCTCGGGGCATGCGCGATGCCGTCCCAACAATGGTTTCCCTGCTCTATAAACTTGTTGACAAGGAGCCGGTAGGTTCTCCCTCGGATGAGGGGTACTTACCCAGGGGAATCAGGCAAAACTATTTTGCAGAAGAAACCGGTGCAGAACGTGCGGTAAAAATGTTAATTGCTAAACTTAAGGTAGAGCCTTATGTAACTGAACTGCCTATGCCCGATTTCGATCGTGTGCAACCGCAGCCTCCGATAGTTGATATGAGTAATGCGACTGTTGCATTGGTGACTTCGGGAGGAATTGTACCGAAAGGAAATCCGGACCGGATAGAATCTTCAAGTGCCTCAAAATATGGCAAATACAGCTTGGAAGGTCTGAATGACCTGACCCGGGAATCGCATGAAACAGCACATGGCGGTTATGATCCGGTGTATGCCAACCAGGATCCCGACCGGGTATTACCTCTGGATGTAATGAGGGATTTTGAATCAAAAGGAATTGTAAAGAAGCTTCATCCCTATCATTATGCAACAGTTGGTAACGGTACTTCTGTTGCAAATGCTGCCCGCTATGGTGCCGCTATTGCCGCCGACCTTGCTGAAGCAGGTGTAGATGCTGTTATACTGACTTCAACGTGAGGCACCTGTACTCGCTGCGGTGCAGCGATGGTCAAAGAGATTGAAAGGGCAGGCTTGCCGGTTGTACACATATGTACAGTCGTTCCAATATCACTTACAGTTGGAGCGAACCGGATCGTACCTGCGGTGGCAATCCCGCATCCGTTAGGAAATCCGGAATTATCAGCACCAGAAGAAAAAGAATTACGACGTTCGCTTGTCGATAAGGCATTGGTTGCACTTCAGACAGATATTCAGGAACAGACAGTTTTCGAAAAATGATTAGATTCTTTTAAAAAGGGTTTTTGTATTTTTTTTATAATTATATTGTTTAATGAAGGAGGTGTTAGTAATGCTTGAGATATATGTTAAAGACGGTTGTCCTTACTGTGAAAAACAACTTTCGGTGCTTGATCGTAAAGGAGTTGAGTATAATCTATACAACGTCAGCAAAGATCCTGAAGCTTTAAAAAAGGCCAGGGAAGATTTCAAGGCTGACAGGGTACCTGTGGTAGTTGAAAACGGGGAAGTTAAGAATATTGGGTTCGGTGGCGGAGGCTGAAAAATATAACCGCTGCCGTGTGCAGTCTGTGCTTGCACAACTCCTGAATATTAGTTATTATGTAGAAAGAGTTTTACGGATAATTAAAGTTTTAAAGATGCAATGTTTTAATTTAATAGCTGCAGATGACCCCTGTGGGAGAGTCCTGCCACGCAGGCGCCGAAGGAGCAACCTTTTAGCTGGCAGTTAAATGGGAAACTCTCAGGCTTCAGTACCATCGGGGAATGCACCTCTGGAGAGTACCCGCTAACGCGGGACACCGACGGGGAAAGCCCTTATATCAATTGTAGGAGCAATCTCTCAGGTAACAGGGACAGAGCATAAGCCGTTCGGCTTTCTCTGTCCTTTTTGTATTCGTTCTTTAACTCAGGAAGGCAAATGTCAGGGGGACGGGGTTGTTGACAATATATTTCTAAGTAATCATCAGATTTATTTCAGAGAGCATTTAATTTATTAGAATCTGGGGAGAAATAATGTGTCAGGAGAACCGTCCCCCTGACACAAAAAGAAAGGAGGATGTTAGTTTTTGAGTGAGGCAAAGAAAACACCATTTTATGAAAAACATCTGCAGTTAGAAGGGAAAATTGTTGATTACAGTGGGTGGTTTTTGCCGGTCCAGTATTCCAAGGGGCTGGTTGAAGAAGTTCATGATACCCGAAAACGGGCAACAGTATTTGACGTCTCACACATGGGGGAAGTTTTGGTGGAAGGCCCTGGTGCAGGCAGTTTTTTACAGAAAGTCCTGACCAATGATCTAAACCGGTTAAAAGATAATGCAATTATTTACAGTCCGGTTTGCTATCCTGACGGTGGAGTAGTTGATGACATTCTGGTTTATAGAATCAAAAACGATAAGTTTTTCCTGGTTGTAAATGCGGCAAATACCGATAAAGATTTTGATTGGTTCAGGGAAAATGTTACAGAAGATGTAACATTAAGAAATTTATCAGCCGAATATGCTCAGATTGCCCTGCAGGGACCAAATAGTGTTTTTATACTAGAGAAGTTAACGGACATTTCACTGGACGAAATGAAGTATTATAACTTTCTACCGGAAGTAAATGTTGCCGGTGTCAGCTGTTTGGTTTCCAGAACCGGATACACTGGCGAAGATGGGTTTGAGGTTTACTGCAGCAATGATGCTGCACCCGGCTTATGGGATGCCCTGTGGGAAGCAGGAAAAAGTTTTGAACTTAATCCGGCAGGACTGGGAGCCAGGGATGTGCTGAGACTGGAGGCGGCAATGCCTCTTTACGGGCATGAGTTGAGCAGGGAGATAACTCCACTGCAGGCCCGTCTTGAGCGGTTTGTTGTTCTCAATAAAGCTAATGAGTTTAACGGACAGAAAGCCCTGATTAAGCAGAAAGAAACCGGAATGGACAGGATGCTATACGGTCTTGAAATGCTGGAACGCGGAGTACCGCGGGAAGGTTATCCTGTAAACCACGGAGATAGTGAAATCGGCTGGATCAGCAGCGGTTCTTACTCTCCAACACTTGACAAGTTTATTGCAATGGCATTTCTGGATCCCAATGTTATTGACCAATACAGTGAAGTAAGTGTGATGATTCGTGGCCGGGCTTACCGGGCGCGGACAACAAAATTACCTTTTTACAGGAGGAAAAAATAATGAAATACAAGATTGTTGATGGTATCAGGTATACCAAGAAACATGAGTGGGCTCGTCAGGAGGGCGATACAGTTGTAGTCGGGCTAAGTGATTATGCCCAGGATAAACTGGGAGAGATTGTTTTTGTTGAGCTGCCCGATGTCGGTGCTGAAGTAGAAGTGGGTAAGGGTTCAGCCGTGATCGAGTCAGTAAAAGCTGTAGCTGATCTCTATGCCCCGGTAGATGGCACAGTAGTCGAAGTTAATGAAGAACTGCTTGACCAACCGGAGCTGATCAACTCCGATCCATATGGTGCAGGGTGGGTTTACAAAGTCGAGATAAAAGATGAAAACCAGTATGCCAGCTTAATGGATAAAGAGACTTACGAAAAATATGTGGTAGAGGAGGAGGAGAAATAACCGATGGGTGGTAAACATTATCTTCCCCTGACCGATGAGGACAGGCGTGAAATGCTTGCTGCTATCGGTGCCGGCTCGGTTGATGATCTTTTTGCCGATATTCCTGCAGAAGTCCGCTTGAAAAGGGGCCTCGAGCTTCCTCCGGCTTTATCGGAATCAGAGGTTCTCAAGCACCTGAATGGATTGGCCGCGAAAAATAAGCATTTCCAGAATTCAGTTTCATTTATGGGAGCAGGGATCTATGATCACTTTATTCCCTCAGTCATTAAGCATATAACCGGTCGCAGCGAGTTTTATACATCCTATACGCCTTATCAGCCCGAAGTCAGCCAGGGTGTTCTGCAGGCAATTTTTGAATACCAGACGATGATCTGTCAACTGACGGGGATGGATGTATCCAATGCTTCGATGTATGATGGCGGAACTGCTGTCGCCGAGGGAGCGGTTATGGGCTGTGGCGCTACCAGGCGCTCCAAAGTTCTTGTTTCCCGTTCTGTAAGCCCCTTTTACCGGGCTGTCCTGAAAAACTATTTTTACAGCCGTGGCCTTCTACTGGAGGAGATTCCTCTGAAAGAGGGCTGTACAGATAAGGACAGCCTGGAGAAAATGCTTGGTGATGACATAGCCACGGTAGTTCTTCAACAGCCTAACTTTTTTGGTCTGGTTGAAGATATGGATGACGTTGCCGATTTGATCCATGCTCATAAAGCAGTATTTGTTGTTTCCGCTGATCCGCTTTCTTTACCACTGCTGCAGGCACCTTCAGAGTACGGAGCAGATATTGTGGTCGGAGAAGGTCAGGGGCTCGGTGTCTCCGCATCTTTCGGCGGTCCGGTTCTAGGTATCATGGCAGCCCGTGATAAATTTGTCCGTCAGATGCCCGGACGTATTGCCGGTGAAACAGTTGACAGTGAAGGAAATCGGGGATTCGTGTTAACCCTGCAGACAAGGGAGCAGCATATACGGCGAGAAAAGGCAGCTTCAAATATCTGCTCGAATGAAGCCCTTGTTGCTCTCGCTGCCTCGGTTTACATGTCAACTCTAGGCCCCAAGGGCATGCGGGAAGTAGCTGAACAATGTCTGCAAAAAGCTGCATACGCGAGGGATAAAATTACTGTCCTTGATGGATATGTTACACCTTTCAGCGGAGCTTACTTCAAGGAATTTGCCGTCACCCTCCCGGGAGATCCCTGCGAATTGAACAGAAAATTGCTGGAGAAAAATATACTCGGCGGTGTAGATATATCACCATTTTATCCCGAGCTGCCAAATACAGTATTGATTGCTGTGACAGAAAACAGAAGCCGGGAAGAGATTGACACCCTGGTTCGTGAGCTGGAGGGATGGAAATGAGAAAATCTAAAAAGCTAATATTTGAAATGAGCCGTGAAGGGCGCCAGGGATATTCTTTGCCAGCCTGCGATGTTCCGGAAAAGAAAATCGATGAACTACTACCGGCTAAACTCCAGCGTAAGGAGCCCCTGGAGCTCCCCGAACTGTCAGAAGCGGAGGTTGTCCGCCACTTTACGGAACTGTCGACCCGCAACTTTGGCGTAGACACCGGTTTTTACCCCCTGGGCTCCTGTACCATGAAATATAACCCGAAGGTAAATGAAGAAGCGGCTCTTTTGCCCGGCTTTGTACTTATGCATCCCTGCCAACCGGAGGAAACTGCCCAGGGTGCACTGGAACTGCTGCACAATACGGAGAAGTGCCTGAAAGAACTGACAGGAATGGATAGATTCACCCTTCAACCGGCAGCGGGCGCTCACGGTGAATTGACGGGATTAATGATAATTCAGGCATACCACCGTAAAAGGGGCGACCACAAGAGAAATAAAGTGCTAATCCCGCTTTCAGCTCATGGCACTAACCCTGCCACTGTTAGCATGGCCGGCTATGATGTGATCCAGGTGCCCTGCGATGAGCGCGGTCTCGTCGATCTGAAAGCCTTAATAGAAGTTGTTGATGAAACCACAACTGCCCTGATGCTGACCAACCCGAGCACCCTCGGATTATTTGAAGAAGATATTATAGCCATCGCCAAGACCGTCCATGAAGCCGGAGGCTTACTCTATTATGACGGGGCAAATATGAATGCGATCATGGGTTATACCCGACCGGGCGATATGGGTTTTGATGTTGTCCACCTAAATATTCATAAAACATTTTCCACCCCCCATGGTGGTGGTGGACCAGGAGGAGGCCCGGTTGGAGTAAAAGAAAGACTGGTGCCGTTCCTACCGGTTCCACTTGTTGATAAGGCGGAAGATAAATATATTTTCAATTATGATCTGCCGGATAGTATCGGCAAGGTTCATTCTTTCTACGGAAATTTCGGGGTAGTGATCAAAGCTTACACTTACCTGCGCATGATGGGCGGGGATGGCCTGAAACAGGCTGCATCCGATGCAGTTCTCAATGCCAACTACCTGATGAACCTTTTGAAGAATACATACTATCTGCCTTATGACCGTATCTGCAAGCATGAATTTGTTCTCTCTGCAAGACCGGAAAAGAAAATGGGAGCGGGGGCGGGCGATATTGCCAAAGCTTTGCTCGACAGAGGATTCCATCCTCCAACGGTATATTTCCCATTGATCGTGGAAGAAGCCCTGATGATCGAACCGACTGATACTGAAAGTAAAGAGACTCTGGATGAATTCGCCGCTGTTATGGAACAGATTGCCAGAGATATCAACGAAGATGCTGAAAAAGTTGCCCATGGTCCTTATAAAACCGTTGTAGGACGGTTGGATGAGGTCAGGGCTGCCCGCAATCCGGTATTACGGTGGCATAAAGGGTAAGGCTGGTCAATAATGATTAAAGTCAATGGTGACGCAGGAAAGGTTTGACTCTTTCTGCTTCCCCTGCCTTCTTCTTTCGCATATAATATTTAATAGCAGAATAATCATCGGCCGATAACCTTGCTTTCAAATCATCTGAATGGAGTTGATAAAAATGATCATTGGTGTGCCCAGGGAAATAAAAAGTGATGAGAACAGGGTGGCTATCACACCCGGAGGTGTTGAAGTTTTTGTAAATTCCGGCCATAAAGTATTGATCGAAAAATTAGCAGGTGAGGGAAGCGGTTTTTCGGATGTACAGTACAAAGATGCCGGGGCAGAAATAATTGCCGAGCCGGATGATCTGTTTAGCCGATCGGAAATGATCCTGAAAGTCAAGGAACCGCAGACTTCAGAATATGCTTATTTCAGAGAAGGCCTTGTTCTCTTTACTTTCTTGCACCTGGGAGCAGCTCCAAAACTTGCTAAAGCACTGATGGAAAGTAAGGTAACGGGAATTTCCTACGATACGGTCCAGAAAGCTGACCGGTCTCTGCCCCTGTTGGCTCCAATGAGTGAGGTAGCTGGGAAAATGGCTGTCCAGGTTGGAGCTCATTACCTTGAAAAGAGAGCCGGTGGAGCCGGCGTTCTGCTTGGTGGAGTTCCCGGTGTTCCTCCTGCTCATGTGGTTGTCATCGGCGGGGGCATGGTCGGGGTAAATGCCGCTAAAGTAGCGCTCGGCATGGGTGCCAGGGTTAGCCTGCTCGACATAGACGCCAATAAACTGCGTTATCTTGATGATATATTTGGTGGTCGTATTGATACCGTGATATCTAATCACTACTGGGTCAGCAAGCTGGTTGCAGAAGCGGATCTGCTGGTTGGTGCGGTATTGATCCCCGGAGCAAAAGCTCCTCACATCGTTACTGAAGAGATGATTATGCAGATGAAACCGGGATCGGTTGTTGTCGATGTAGCAATTGATCAGGGTGGGTGTATTGAAACATGTGATATGCCGACCACGCACAGCGACCCGATCATCGAAAAACACGGTGTGATTCATTACAGCGTGGCGAACATACCGGGAGCAGTGCCGAGAACTTCCACCCTTGCTTTAACCAATGCCACACTACCCTATGCCCTGAAAATTGCAGATAAAGGCCTGGAAAATGCCATAAAAGAAGACAGTGCACTCGCCAAGGGTATGAATACATATGCCGGTAAGATTGTTCATGAGATTGTCGCCAGTTCACTGGAACTGCCTTATACTCCTATAGAAGAACTGCTTTGATTTTATAAATTCAGATGTTAGAAAATAATGGGGGACAGGTAACCTGTTCCCTTTCTCCTGAAATGATAGGTTATGGAGGGTTTAATGGTTCAGAATATAAATAGATTGGACAAGATTCTCGAACAGGCCTGGAATGTTCGTCAGGCTTTTTTCCCGGATCTAATTGAGTTTACCATTCCCGGCAAGACACTGGCTGTTAGTGTGACAGGAAGCAGGTGTGCGCTTAATTGTGCCCACTGTGGTGGACAATACCTGAAGAAGATGGTCCCTCTCGAAGAGATTATGGGAAAAAAATATAACAATGAAAGCAGCTATCTTGTATCAGGCGGATCCGACAAGAATGGCAAGGTTCCACTTTTTGACAAATGGGATCAACTGGAAAAACTCGCCGACAGGGGTTCTCTTAATCTTCATACGGGATTGGTTAATGAAGCGGAAGCGAAAAAATTATCAAAAATTGCCCGGGTAATATCTTTTGACTTCGTCGGTGACAATGAAACAATTGCTAAAGTGTACGGCCTGTCAGCTACTGTTGACGATTATCTTTCCTCATACCGTCATCTGCTTAAATATAACAGCGTGATTCCCCATATCTGCGTTGGTCTTGATTCCGGCAGAATAAACTCTGAATACAGGGCGCTGGAATTACTGAGAAACGAAGCAGTTGAAGCGATCTGCATGATTATTTTTCGTCCAACCGAAGGTACAGAATTCAGTGCAGCGGAACCCCCGTCACCGGAAGAAGTAGCCAGGTTTATAGCTACCGCCCGCCTGATGTTTCCCCGAACCCCGCTTTACCTCGGATGTATGCGTCCTGGAGGTAGTTACAGGGAAAAGGTTGATCAATATGCTGTAAAAGCCGGGGTAAACAAAATAGTATTACCGGGCCCGGAAACCAGGCGTCTGGCTGTAAATTTGGGACTCTCAATAAAAGTTTCAGAGGAGTGCTGTTCTTTATGATCCGTCTTTCAGCCGGCACCGCCGCCTGCCTGGGGCTTACCGGCATTAAAATGGATAGCTATCCTACAACTGCTTACCTGCTTTCCGGAAACCGGTGCCTGATGAAATGCGCTTTTTGCCCTCAGGGTTTGAGCAGCAGTGAAGCGCTGAATAAACTCGGCAGGGTGACATGGCCGGAGTTTACCTGGGATGAAATTGAAAAAGGTTTCAGGACTGCAGCGAAATCAGGAATCAAAAGAATCTGTCTTCAATCGGTCAGGCATAATGATGGGATTGAAACCCTGCTTGGCACAATCAGAAAAATAAAAAGTATATCTGACCTACCTCTGTCGCTGTCAGCCTGGATTAGAAATGAAGCTGAAGCTGCTGCTGTAGTTGATGCCGGTGTGGACAGATTTAGCATATCTCTTGATGTGGTTAATCCTGAAGCATTCACAAAGATCAAGGGCGGTTCATTTACTGACCGTCTTGATCTGCTTCTAAAGTTTGCCAACCTGTATAAAGGTAGAGTTAGTACACATATTATTTGCGGTTTGGGTGAGACTGAAGAGGAAACACTGGTTTTGATCGACAGATTAATCAAGGCAGGGGTAACAGTTGCCCTTTTTGCATTTGTTCCCCTTAAGGGAACCAGGTTGGAGAAGAGAGAATCACCTGAGCTCGATTCCTACCGAAGGATTCAGGCCGGACTTTACCTGCTTCTGAGGAAAAAAGTAGATATTAAGGAATTAATTTTTACTAACGGCCAGGTAGCTTCATATGGTATACCGGAAGAGAATTTAATTGGGCTTTTGTCAGATGGGAAAGCATTTCAGACGAGCGGCTGTTCCGATTGTAACCGGCCATATTACAATGAACGTCCGGGCGGAACAATTTATAATTACCATCGCCCGCTTGGTCAGGCCGAAAAAGCAGGAGAGTTAAAAGTCTTAATTGATTCAATTAATTATAGTTGTTTCTATCCGGGAGGGAAAACCAGGTGCACCACCAATGGCGTTTAATTCTCGACCCACCCATGACCGGGCTTGATAATATGCAGAAAGACATAGCGATTATGGAAGAAGTGGCATCCGGTGAATGCCCTCCCACCCTGCGTTTGTACCGTTGGTCCCCACCGACGCTCTCCATTGGATATTTTCAGGATGAAGATGAAGTGGTTAACCTCGAGGGGTGTCGGGAAAAAGGGATTGATGTAGTTCGCAGACCGACAGGCGGGCGGGCAGTCCTCCATTATCATGAATTAACTTACAGCATTGTTGTGCCTGAGATCCACCCTTTTATTAACCGGGGTGGCGTATTGGATGCCTACCGGGCAATCAGCCGCGGTATAGTTACCGCCTTCAGCTTATTGGGCATTACGGCCTCGATCACTCCGGAAAAAGAAGGTCAGGCCGGACTTGCCCCCGGTTCTTGTTTTGATACTCCGTCTGCCTATGAGATAAAGATAGACGGGAAAAAAGTAGTCGGCAGTGCTCAACTCAGGCGGGATGGCATTGTTCTGCAGCACGGCGCCATACTTTTTGAACTTCCTGCCGAATTATATTCCAGCCTGTTAAAACCGGGGAAACATCATCCTGATCATAATCCGCAAGCTGAACTTACAGAGAAGGCGGCAGGTTTGCTTGACCTTGGGTACAATGTTAGTTATGAACGAATGACAAGGGCATTAGTAAAAGGCTTTTCGATGGTTATCCCCGCAGTTTTTTCCAGTTTGAATACGTTGCTGAAAGTACAGTAATGTTGCTTATAGATCTTGAACCAATAAATATTCATTAGGATTGGTATTACCGGTGGTTTTACCGGATGAAAGGATGTGTGAATGATGAGTGAAAAATATCAGGTAGCCATCATCGGGGGTGGTCCCGGCGGATACCTTGCAGCATTAAGGGCCGGTTCACTTGGTCTCAAAACAGCAGTCATTGAAAAAGAAGCGCTTGGTGGTGTCTGCCTAAACCACGGATGTATTCCCACTAAGGTGCTTACCCATGGTGCTGCAATGTATAAGCGTATTCATAAAGCCGAAGAATTTGGTTTCAGTCTTTCAAACATTAATTTTTCTTTTAGCCGCCTTCAGGAAAAGAAAAACGCAGTTGTAGCGGAACTAACCGGTCATATCGGTGAACTTTTACAAAAAAGCAAGGTCCATGTTTACCTTGGAGCCGGTAAAGCTCTTAGCGAGAAATTAATCAGCATCAAGCTGCACAGCGGAGAGGAAATTAAAATTGAAACAGATAATATAATTCTGGCAACCGGTAGTGAAGAAATCTACCCTCCCACTCCCGGCCTTGATCTGCCTGGAGTGATCACTTCTGACCAGGCTCTGGCCCTTGAAGAACTGCCAGATACAATGGCTGTAATCGGTGGGGGAGTAATTGCCCTGGAGATGGCTTCGATATTCTCCGGTTTGGGCACCAAGGTAACCATTGTTCATCGCAGTGAACGGCTTCTACGTCGGATGGATCTCGAAATGGTCCGCCGTTTATCTACCTACCTTCGTAAGGGCGGTCTGGAGATAATGATGAACAGTCCTGTTAAACACATTGAGGCTCTTGATAACGGTTTAAGACTGATTGTTGAGAGTCGTAAGGGAGAAGAGATTGTTGAAGCAGAAAAAGTTCTGCTATCTGTTGGACGCAGGGCAGCTTTCGGTGGTCAGGATCTTCAAGGCCTGGGAGTAGCATTCAGTGATGAAGGCATTGAAGTAGATACAAGAATGGAAACAACAGTTCCCGGGATTTATGCTGTCGGTGATGCAACTGCACCTGGTTATTTCCTAGCCCACGTGGCCTATCATCAGGGAATTGTTGCTGCTGAAAATATCGCCGGGCAGGAGTCATATTTTGATGGAAGTGTAGTGCCGAATTGTTTATTTACCGATCCTGAGTTGGCCTGTGTTGGTTTAACGGAGGAGGAAGCGAAGGATAAGGGTTATAAAGATCTGAAAATCGGAAAATTCCCCTTTTCAGCCAGCGGAAAAGCAGCTACCCAGGGTGAATCCGAGGGCGCTGTAAAAATTATCGCAGCTGGTGAAGATCAAAAAGTAATTGGGGTGCATATACTCGGGCCTCATGCTTCCGATTTGATTCAGGAAGGAGCACTGGCTGTTGCTCAGGGTGTTCGTGCAGTTGAACTGGCCGAGTTGATTCATCCCCATCCGACTCTCTGTGAATCATTCTGGGAAGCGGCAATGGCCATTAATAAGACTGGTCTTCATTTTGGGCGGTTATGAAAAAATTAGGATTAATCATCAATCCAGTAGCCGGTATGGGTGGAAGGGTCGGTTTAAAAGGGACCGATGGGCCGGAAATAGTTAAAAAAGCCCTGACCCTGGGTGCGAAACCGGAATCTGCCCAAAGAGCTGTCATGGCGCTTAAAATGCTCACAGACATTCGGGAGAAGATTGAAATGATTACTTGCCCGGGCTCTATGGGAGAAGATGCAGCCCGGCAGTGTGGATTCGAGCCGTCACTGATCGAGGGTATTGATGAGCCGACTTCGGCCCGTGATACTGAAAAAGCGGCATTATCGATGAGAGAAAACGGTGTCAATTTGCTCCTTTTTGCCGGCGGAGATGGCACAGCCCGTAATATATACAATGCCCTGGGAGACAGCCCCGATTTGCCGGTAATCGGTATCCCGGCAGGGGTAAAAATACATTCTGCTGTATATGCAACCACACCGCGAAATGCCGGTGAACTGGCCAGAATGTATATGATGGATTCCGGTATTCACGTCCACCTGGCTGAAGTTATGGATATCGACGAAGAATCCTTTCGTGCAGGCAGGCTATCTGCATGCCTTTACGGATATCTTTATGTACCCAAGGCCGGAAGTTTAATGCAGCATCTGAAGGTAGGCGGGGCGGAAACTGAAGAATCGGTGCTGCTGGCGATAGCCGAACAGGTTGTCGAAAATATGGAGCAGGATGTAATCTATATCATCGGTCCCGGCTCCACGACTGTTCCGATCATGAAAAAGCTTGGCTTGGCTTATAGCCTGCTTGGAGTTGATCTGGTATTGAATGAAGAGCTACTGGCCAGAGATGCCGGAGAAAAAGATATACTGCGAATAATAAAAGGAAGAAAAACGAAAATAATCGTGACTGTAATCGGTGGCCAGGGTTATATCTTTGGTCGCGGTAACCAGCAGATCAGCTCTACGGTAATAAATCAGGCCGGGAAAGAAAATATTATTATTATTGCATCGAAGGAGAAAATTCTGGCCCTCGACAATAAACATCTTTTGGTAGATACCGGTGACGAAAAGCTGGATGAAGCACTCCGGGGTTATTACAGGATTGTAACCGGTTACAGGGAAGAGTTGATCTTCCCCGTGTCGAGTTAGCTATTTGAAGGGTTTACATAACATCTTAAAGAGTATGTCTGCTTCATTTAATCCATGAAAATATGCTATTATAGTTGCGGGATTTGAAAGAATCATACTCAATAAGGGGATGTATTCGTTGCAACTTTTAGAAGGTGAAAGAGAGCAGATCCTTGCATCTGTACAGGAAGTAATTAGTAAGAGCAGCAAAAACCGCGAAGACTTAATTCCCGTTCTTCAGAAAGTCCAGGCCAAACTAGGCTATCTTCCCGCCCTCGCCATGGAAAAGATTTCGGAGGGATTAAATATCCCGGCTGCAGATGTTTATGGTTTGGCTACATTTTATAACCAATTTCGTCTCAACCCACCGGGCAAACATCAGGTAAAAGTATGTCTTGGAACAGCCTGTTACATGGTAGGCGGGGATATAACCCTTGAATCATTCGAGCGAAGGATGAAAATAAAAGAAGGAGAAACAAGCGCTGATCGTCTATACAGCCTGGAAAGGGTAGCCTGTGTCGGTTGCTGCACATTGGCCCCGGTTGTAGTCGTAAATGAAGAAGTGGAAGGGAAAGTAACACCAACCCGGGTTGATGGAATTATGCTTACCTTTGAGGAATCCGACAAAGAAAAAGTATCAGAGCCGGAAATGCAAAAAGGGGAGGAACATTAAGAATGAATTCAATGAACCCTCTCGATATCTATCAAAGAATGGCAGATGAAGCTAAATCAAGGGAAGAAGCCAAAACTGAGAAAACCCGCATCCTAGTGGGAACTGCAACATGTGGAGTGGCTGCAGGTGCTCTGAAGGTTAGAGATGAATTTGTTAAAGGGATAGAGAAAAAAGGCCTGGATGCCGAAGTAATTGAAGTAGGCTGTATGGGGCACTGCTACGCTGAACCGATGGCGGTCATTGCCAAACCGGGTTTTCCCCCCATGTGTTACGGTAAACTTGATGATGGATTGGTTAACAGGTTGGTTGAAGATTACCTGGCAGGAGATGATCCCTGCTATGAATATGCCCTGGCCGCACTTGAACGTAATGACGTCTTTCCCACTTTTGAAGATTTTCCCCGTGGTGTGCATGAGGAAAAATTGATCCTCGGACAATGTGGTTACATAGATGCCGGGGACATTAACAGTTTCCTGGCCAGAGACGGTTACAGTGCACTGGCCAAAGCCCTTGAAGATGAACCGCTGGCTGTTTTGAATGAAGTAAAAGCAGCTAATTTAAGAGGTCGGGGAGGCGCCGGATTCCCCGCGGGTGACAAATGGGAAGCCTGCCTGAGCAGCAGCGAGAATGAGAAATATGTTATCTGTAATGCTGATGAAGGTGACCCCGGGGCATTTATGGATCGCAGTATTTTAGAGTCTGACCCTCACCTGGTTATTGAAGGGATGGTTCTTTGCGCTTATGCTATCGGTGCGCAAAAAGGTTATCTCTACATTAGAGCTGAATATCCCAGGGCTGTCAGGCATGTCCAGCAGGCAATTGATCAGGCCAGGCAGATGGGACTTTTGGGGAATGCGATACTCGGAACAAAATTTAATTTTGATCTTGAAGTATTCCAGGGATCGGGAGCATTTGTCTGTGGTGAAGCAACCGCCCTTGTTAATTCAATGGAAGGCAAAATGGGACTTCCCGAAAGCAGACCACCCAGGTTGGCTCAGAAAGGTTACCGTGGTAAGCCTACCATCCTCAATAATGTAAAAACATTTGCTTATGTGCCCCTGATAATCCGCAATGGAGCTGATTGGTTCAAGTCGATAGGAACACCGGATAGCCCGGGAACAGCTGTTTTCTCACTGGTTGGCAAAGTTGTAAATACCGGGCTGGTTGAAGTTCCCATGGGGACTACTTTACGCCAACTGATTTATGAGGTGGGTGACGGCTTGCCCAATGCTAAAGAATTTAAAGCAGTCCAGATTGGCGGACCCTCCGGTGGTTGCCTACCAGAATCGGCTCTCGATGTGCCGATTGATTTTGATTCTCTCCATGATGCGGGAGCGATCATGGGTTCCGGTGGGCTGGTAGTAATGGATCAGGACGATTGCATGGTGGCCGTTGCCCGCTACTTCCTGGAATTCACTCAGCATGAATCATGCGGAAAGTGCACTTTTTGCCGCCTGGGTACGAAGCATATGCTTGATATACTGACTGATATAACTGATGGCAAGGGCACTATGGAATCCTTGACCCTGCTTGAAGAACTGGCCGAAGATGTGCGAGACGGTTCTCTCTGTAACCTCGGACGGACAGCTCCAAACCCGGTATTGACTACGCTAAAGTATTTCCGTGATGAATATAGGGCACATATAGAGGAAGGACGCTGTCCGGCACTGGTTTGCCGGGACCTGATCCTTTACTACATAAAACCACCTAAGTGCAGCAAACTATGTAATGTTTGCGTTGGCAGCTGCCCCACAGAAGCGATTTTTACAAGGGAGGACGGCCTGAAGGAAATTGATCAGGAAAAATGTGTAAAATGCGATAACTGTTTGAAGGCTTGTCCACCTGAATACAATGCAATTGTAAAACTATCACCACCGGTCCTGCCGAAGGAAAAGGAGGGAGCGGTTAAATGAGCAGGGAAATATGGATTACTATTGATCAGAAGAAAATAAAAGCCAATGAGGGCGATAGGCTGCTCTGGGTTGCCCTGGAAAATGATATTTATATTCCACACCTCTGTGCTATTAAAGATGAAGAAAGACCAAATGCCGGCTGTCGCCTCTGTTTCGTTGAGATCGTAGGTTATAAGAATCCGGTAACTTCATGCACAAAAGTCGTCCAGGATGGGATGATTGTTAAGACCAGGAGTCCCAGGATCGACCGGCTGATTAAAACAGGTTTTGAGTTGATTTTATCTGATCACAATTTAAAGTGCCGGGAATGTCCGGCTAACAAGAACTGTGCTCTCCAGGAAATAGCAAGCAAGCGAAAGATCAAACTTCAGCAGCGTAGGTTTAAACCAATTACCAGGGAATTTGAAATTGATGAAAGCCCGGAAGTTTTTGCTTTTGACCGCAGCAGATGTGTGCTTTGCGGTCAGTGTATCTGGGCTGACCGGGAGAAAGCCAAAGTTGGGGCTATCGGTTTTACCAGGCGTGGAATAAATAGGGCGGTGACAACCTTTAAGGATATTCCTCTGGCCGAATCTATCTGCACCCAGTGTACACTCTGTGTCGATGCCTGCCCTGTAGGTGCTCTTTATTATAAAAAAGAGGTCCGGGAAGACTGAATGTTGGCCTGCATTTTTACAGCTCTCGCCAGCTATGCTATAATCACCTTACAGTCTTCTACCTGCGTAGAAGACTGATAATTTAAGGGAGACTATGATATGCCTGACTTAAAAGCAATTATTTTTGATCTTGATGGGACACTTCTGGATACTATCGAAGATCTGGCATTTTCTGTTAATGCCGTGCTGGAAAAATACGCTCTAAAAGAACATCCAGTTGATGATTACCGCTTCTTTGTCGGTGACGGGATTGACGTACTGGTTCAAAGGGCCTTTCCGGCAGATTTCATCGGGAAAAATGGTTTGACTAAGATAATTGATGAGGTCAAGGAAGAATACAGCCGACGCTGGAATGATCACACAAAACCATATGATGGCATTGTTGAGCTGCTGGAATTCCTGGAACGCAATAATATCCCAAAGGGAATTTTTTCCAATAAATTACATGAATTTGCCATTTTGACAGTAACAGAACTGCTTCCAGACTGGACATTCATCGATATTATCGGTATAAAAACGGGGACTCCAAGGAAACCTAATCCTCTGGGAGCGCTGAAAATTGCAGAAAAAATGCAGATTGACCCATCACAGATCATTTATCTTGGTGATACAGATATCGATATGACTACCGCGAAAAACGGCGGCTTTTATCCGGTCGGTGCTTTATGGGGATTCAGGCCGTCAGATGAGTTGAAGGAAGCGGGAGCCGAAGTTCTGGCTGAACATCCTTCAGTAGTTTCCGCCCTCTTTAAATAATCTTGATACTCAATGGAGAAATTTATGGAGAAAAGTGCAGCTTATCTTGTTGATTTTGACGGGACAATTACTGACAGTGATCTGACTTGTGAACTCGCCGCATATTTCGGTGGTCCTGCTTACCTGGAAGTCGAGAACCAGTATAGAAAAAGAGAAATTCCAATCCGCCTCTGGCTGGAGAAGATTGTATCTCTACTGCCTCCTGACATGGAGGAGCTGCATAAGAAAGCGCTTGAATGGGCAGGTGTCAGGCCCGGTTTTTTGGACTTTCTAAACTATGCCAGCGAGCAGAACAGCCCTGTAATTGTTGCCAGCGACGGGCTCGGTTATTATATTGAGCCTGTTCTCAGGAAATTCGGTGCATTGGCCTTTGTTGATCTTCTTTACTGCAATAACACATCTATTAATGAAAAAGGAACCCTGGAAATCATTACCCCCCATGCTCACCCTATCTGCAGGGTCTGCGGTAACTGCAAGGCGAATCATGTCTGCGATATGAAAGACGAAGGCAGACCGGTTATCTATATCGGTGATGGCAGTAATGATCGCTATGGAGCATCCTGGGCGGATCATATCTGTGCCCGGGAGGGGCTGGCTGAACACTGCCGGGAAAACAGTTTTTCCTATACACCGTGGGATGATTTTCACGATATTATTATGGTAGAAAAACCTCAGTTTCGAGACCGCTCGGAAAGGTCGCTTTGCTGTCCGAGAGGTAATGGGATAAAGGAATAAAAGGGGGGCTTCGGATGGAATACATGGAAAAGATCAATCGGCTTGCGGAGTTGATCAGGAACCATAACCGGTTTTTTGTTTTAACCGGTGCCGGAATGAGTACTGACAGCGGTATACCCGATTTTCGGTCACCCGGAACAGGACTGTGGGAAAAAGTTGATCCGATTGCCGTCTCTTCTGTTGATGTTCTCTACAGCAACCCGAGACTATTTTATGAAGCCGGATTTACCCGCTTCTCAAAAATATCGCTTGCCGAACCGAACCGTGGCCATTATATCCTGGCTCAACTTGAAGAACTTGGTTATCTCAAGGGCCTGGTTACGCAGAATATAGACGGGCTGCATGTCAAGGCCGGCTCGAAAAATGTATGGGAAGTCCACGGCCATTTACGCACTGGATACTGTGTGGGTTGTAAAAAGAAATATCCCTTTGAAGAACTTGTCCAGCAGGTTGAGCTAAAGCGTATACCGCCGGTTTGTCATAACTGTCACAGCATGCTCAGGCCGGAAGTGGTGCTTTTCGGTGATCCCATGCCCGGGTTTTTCTTTGAATTGCAGCATAAGATTGAAAGCGAATGTGACTTTATGCTGGTTGTCGGGAGCAGCCTTGTGGTTTATCCGGTAGCCGATCTGCCCCGTTTATCTGATAAATTGGCCATTATTAATCTTCAACCGACAGAGTATGATTTACATTCAGAAGTTGTTCTGCATGAAAACAGTACCAGGGCGCTGGAAGATCTGCTTTCCGTGCTTGAAGGCAGTTAATCTACCTGAATTATGATCTTCATCTAAAGGAGGCGGATTCAATGGAACTAAATAAATTACCTGAAGTATTGCTGCTTGGCCCCGGCCCAAGCCCGGTTCACAAGAGGGTGCTTGAGGCAATGAGTTGCCATACTTTAGGTCATCTTGATCCCGATTTCATGACTATTATGAATGAAACGACTGAGCTGCTGCGTTATGTGTTTGAAACGGATAACCGGATAACCTTTCCTGTATCGGGAACCGGAAGTGCCGGAATGGAGGCGGCACTGGTCAATACACTGGAACCCGGAGACAAAGCTGTTATTCTGGTGAAGGGTGTTTTCGGGGAACGTATGGCAGAGGGCGCTTCCCGCAGCGGAGCGGAAGTCATTGAAGTCAAAGCGGAATGGGGTCAGCCCGTAGAGCCTGACGCTCTGAAAAAAGCGCTTTCCGCAAACAATAAAATTAAAATGGTCGGAGTTATCCATGCCGAAACTTCAACCGGGGTAGAACAGCCACTGGAACCGCTGGCAAAGCTGGCTCATCAACACGAAGCCCTTTTCCTGGTTGATACCGTAACTTCACTTGGCGGACTGCCGGTTGCGGTCGATAAACGTGATCTTGATATTGTCTATAGCGGGGCTCAAAAGTGTTTAGGAGCGCCTCCGGGACTGGCTCCGATAACTTTTAATGAAAGAGCTCTGGCTCAATTCGAAAAGCGCAAGGCAAAAGTTCAAAGCTGGTATCTGGATCTTTCTTTTCTGACACGCTACTGGGGGGATGAAAGATTTTATCACCATACAGCCCCGATCAATATGATCTATGCTCTCTATGAAGCGCTGAAAATGATCAAAGAAGAAGGTCTGGAAAAAAGATTTCAAAGACACAGGCTCAACAGCAGCGCCCTGATCTTCGGATTAAGCACGATGGGAGTCCGGCCGGTTGTTTCAGAAGAGTACCGCTTGCCCAGCTTGCTGGCGGTATGGGTTCCGGAAGATGTTGATGATATTGAAGTAAGAAGCAGGTTGCGCCGCGAACACCTGATTGAAATCGGCGGTGGACTCGGACCACTGAAAGGAAAAATCTGGCGTA
Source organism: Bacillota bacterium (assembly GCA_033549065.1). Classification (NCBI taxonomy): domain Bacteria; kingdom Bacillati; phylum Bacillota; species Bacillota bacterium. Next base: position 98,304 of record JAWSUE010000003.1, on the reverse strand, counting down.
TCGGCATGATGGGCAACGGTTCAAACCTGACAAATATCGAAAGACTAATCAAATCCCTCGGTAAAGTGTTAAACGAATTGGGCCATAAATGTTCAATCGAAGAAGCCCTCTCCACCTCCCAGACAAGGGGACAGGGACTTGTCTGATAACGCTAAGTCAGCACAACCAGACAGGGGGACAGGGACTTGTCTGTTTGTGCTAAGCTTTTTCTACCCTGTATTTACTAACACCAGTTATCTCGGCAAGCTGCCTGATCGTAACACCATCAATTAATTTCATATAACTTAATACCTTGGACATTTCTGTTTGTTCTAATAAGTGAAACGAGTCTTTTTTAACGCCGAATTTTTCTTCGATAGCTTTTAATATTTCTTCATCTGAATAGCGATGAATTTCTTTGTAATCTAAACAGCGGTCATCGTTACTAAGATTCATAAACTTTATAAATTCTATGATAGCATCTTGCGTATCAGCAGAAAATAGTTTCAGAACGAATGAGGTATCAACTAATTTTGATTTTCCAAGATATTCAGGATAGCTGCTCCAGAGATAGTCATCAATTGAATCAGCTATTCCTGCTTTTACCGGATTTTGATGTATATATCGTAAAACGGTAAGTAAATACGAGTCATCCTCAACAACTTCACTTTTGAACCTTTCCTGAAACAAATGGCCAAAGCGATCATATTTCCAGTTATACCAGTAAACATATCTGGAAAATATTTTTTGCATAATTAAAGATAATGACTCAGTTACCTCACGAAACAGCAGATGGGCGTGGTTTCCCATTAAGCAATAGCCATAAAACTCGAAGTCACTTTTTTCTTTGGCTTCTTCGATTTTTTTTATAAATTGTATACAATCCCCATCATCAATAAATACTTTTTGTCGGTTTATACCTCTAACCATGACATGATAAATCCCTGTTGAGCTTTTCTCGCGAGCTTGTCTTGGCATATTGAGCCCCCCTTTTTAAACCAACAATATTTATAACACGTTTATAAAAATCAGACAAGTCCCTGTCCCCTAGTCTGTTATCCTCTATCCTGTACGGACAAGTCCCTGTCCCCTAGTCTGTGTCCCCTTGTCTGGCATTTCTTTTGATTATTGCAGGTAATCGGTCATCGATCGTAGAAAATATTTTATGCAGAAATAAACATAATACAGGGAGGTTAACAGGTGCCCCTGAAAAATTTAATAGTCATTGCTGCTTCAATTATTATTGGTCTGCTGGGTCTATATTTGATTGTTGCTTCCGGACAGGTTGAACTTGATCCCTTTACAATTGTCCTTTTCCTGATTGTCGCCGGATTTATTATTTATGTTTATGTAAATAATCTTCGTCGTAAGAATTAGTTTGAAGAGCAGCTATGGTTAAAATGCAGCAGCAAATGATCAGATTATTTGAGGTGAACTATTGAAACTGCGATACTTAGAAAATCCCGAGTTGAAAGTTAAAGAGGTGGCTGCTTTACGTAAGGCAGTCGGATGGGACTCCAGGGAAGATAAAATTGAAAAGATTTTGGGCTGTACCTACCTGACAGCGGTTTGCTATGATGGAAAGTTACTTGTTGGTTTCGTAGATGTTCTCAGTGATGAAGTTGATGATGCCCTGATTCGCAGCCTGATTGTCCATCCTGACTATCAGCGAAAGGGGATCGGCCTTCGACTTTTAAAGATGGTAACACATCGGGTAAAGACCGATAAGATAAAAACTGTCAATGTTTTATTTGAGCCGGAACTGGCTCACTTTTATGAAAGGGCAGGTTTCAGGATAGTTGGTGGTGGACTGATCGATAACGAAAATGAAGCGGAAGGGTTTTGATTCCTGATGAAAGTTGCTTTTTTTTTGATTCCTAAAAGTGAAGTTGTTTACCTGACACCTCAGACTACAATGCGACAGGCTCTGGAAAGAATGGAAAGACACAGCTATGCTGCAGTTCCCCTGGTTGACAACCAGGGTTGCTATGCCGGAACAGTGACCGAAGGAGACCTGCTCTGGAAACTGAAGGATTCACCAGGCTTAAGTCTGAGCGCCATGGAAAAAATATTGCTGAAAGATATTGCAGTCCATTCAAAAAATAAGCCAGCACGCATTGATTCCCGGGTGGTTGATCTCCTTGAGCTGGCCAGCGAACAAAATTTTGTCCCCGTTGTTGACGATCAGGGTATTTTTATCGGGATTATCAGGCGCCGCGAAATAATTGAGTATTGTGTTGATTTAATAAAAGAAAAAGAGGAAAACAGAGTAACCAGGTAAACGAGGGGGGAGAGCAGAGATGAACCCGGTGTTTGATGACAAGATCGATATTACCGAACAACTACCGGCCAGAGTTAAAGCAGTAAAACCGTTTCTGGCAATGGAAATTATGCAGAAAGCTCAACAGATGGAGGCAGATGGAGTTGATGTTATCCGCATGGAGGTGGGGGAACCTGGAGGAGAAACCCCTTCGGCAATAAAAAATGCTGTCATAGAAGCAGTTCAGAATAATGATACCGGATATACCCACAGTCTCGGCAAACCAAAGCTCAGGGAAGAAATCGTTAAATATTATAAACGAACCTATAATGTTGATCTTGAGCCGGAACAGGTTTTGGTTGCTTCCGGATCTTCACCGGCCATGTTACTGGCTTTTTCCGCTCTGCTGGAAAGCGGTGATCGACTGATTGTTTCCGATCCCTATTATGCCTGCTATCCCAACTTTGTCAGGTATCTCGGGGCTGAACCGCTGCTTGTTCCGGTTAAAGAGGAAGATGCATTCAAACTGCGTGCTTCAGATGTAAAAAAATATCTGACCGACCAAGTAAAAGGAGTCCTGATCAATTCACCGGCCAATCCCACCGGAGCAGTGCTCGGAGAAAGGGAATTAGAGGAGTTTGCCGATCTTGACACATACATCATTTCAGATGAAATATATCACGGCATTAATTACATTGGACGGGACAGATCGATCCTGGAATTCACCGATAAATCAATAGTAATTAATGGTTTTTCCAAAAGAAATATAATGACCGGTTGGCGACTGGGTTACATGATCGGCCCCCGGGAGTTGGTTAACAGTATCCAGAAGCTGCAGCAAAACCTCTTTATCTGTGCCTGTGCTTTTGTGCAGGCAGCCGGAATTGCGGCTTTACAGGAAAGCACAGATATCCTCGAAAAGAGATTCAGCGGGTATAATGAGCGGCGGCTATACCTTTATGATTTCCTAAAAAAGATCGGCATCGCTCCCGCAAAACCACCGGATGGGGCTTTTTATATGCTGGCCAACGTTAAAAAATATACCAGCGATTCATTATCTTTTGCCCACCGCATTCTCGAAGAAACAAAGGTAGCGGTAACCCCCGGAATAGATTTTGGTCCCGGGGCGGAAGGATACATCCGGATTTCTTATGCCTGTTCGATGGAAACATTAAAGGAAGGACTTACACGACTTGAAAAGTTTTTTGCCGACCTTGATAGCTCCCAATAGTTTTTTTGCTTTACCAAACAGATGAAAGAAGGCATGACTATTGTCCGAACAGAGGATTGTTATCATTGCCAGCGGTGATTTTAAAAAACCTGAATTTTACAGGGAATTGCTGCGTCCCGATGATTATATTATTACCTGCAACGGTGGATCTATCCATGCTTTAACCATCGGAGTAAAACCAAATCTGATTATCGGAGATTTTGATTCTCTCTTACCTGAAAAACAAAGGGAGATCGAAAGTACCAATCCTGAACTGATTAAACACCCGGAGGGGAAAGATAAATCAGACCTGGAGCTGGCTCTTGATCATGCGGTGGAGATGAATCCTTCAGAAATAATTATTCTTGGTGCGTTAGGTGGGGATAGGACAGATCACGGTTTTATCAATCTGCTGCTCTTGAAGATCCCCCTGAATAAAGGGATTCCGGCCTTGATTATAGATGGACGCCAGGAAATCAGGATGACCGATGGGGATCTGGAAATAGAAGGGCTGCCCGGCGAGTATCTATCACTTTTTGCCCTGACAGGGCAGGTGGAAAATATCAGAACTGAAGGGCTTAAATTTCCGCTTCAGAATGAACCCCTTAATTTCGGATCCACCCGCGGCCTGAGCAATGAATTCACTTCAGGGAAAGCCAGGATCTCTTTCTCGGCAGGATTATTGCTTCTGATTAAAACAATCAGCCCGGTTAAATAAAAAAACCCAGTCATAAAATATTTAAGGCTTATTGATACCTTCCCTTGCCAATGTTTTAATCAGCAAAGCTTTGTAAGCGGCAAATTCCGGTCCGGTGACCAGAGTTCTCTTTCGCGGGCGCGGCAGGGTTACCGGTTGTTCCAGGGCTATTTTCCCGGGCCTCTCGGTGATGATATAAACCCGGTCCGACAGATAGATCGCTTCATCTATACTATGGGTTACAAAGAGAACAGAATGGCTGAAGCGCTGTCTGATTTGCTCCAGCCAGTCTTGTAACATTTCCCGGGTAATAGCATCAAGCGCAGCAAAAGGTTCATCCAGCAGCAGCAGATCGCTATTTACCAAAAGTGTCCTCATCAGGGCACCCCGTTGGCGCATCCCCCCCGAGAGTTCGTTTGGGTAGTAATCGGCGAAGCCTTCAAGACCGAAAATTGGCAGCATTTGTTCAACCTGCCGGAACGCCTCAGTCCTGACCACACCTGCAGACAGCAAAGGCAGGGCTGCATTCTCTTTCAAGGTCTTCCAGGGAAACAGGAGATCCTGCTGCGGCATGTAACCGACTCTTCTCGGTTCACCGGTAACGTCGAAATCATCATAGAACACCTTACCTTTATCCGGCCCGAGCAGGCCGGCGGCGAGCTTCAGGATCGTGCTCTTGCCCGATCCGCTGGGACCCAAAACAGAAACGAACTCACCTGGTTTTACATTGATAGATATGTCCTCAAGAACCGGAAGTTTTATATCTCCCGAGTAATATGTGGAATATATTTTATCCAGACGCAATTTATCTATTTTACTCACCTCAGAAATTCGTTTGTAAAGGCATCATCTATATCGGGGATTTCTTCGATCAGGTCTTCTTCATAGAGCCATTCACTGTAAGCCAGCCAGGTTTCTCTGTCCTGGATTCCCCAGGTTTCGGCATCCGCTTGGTACCTGTCGGCCAGCCACTGCTGGCTGGCTTTAACCAGTTCCTCATTCAGCTCGGGTGCATATTCCAGAAGAATTCCCGCAGCCTCAAGCGGATCTTCGATTGCCAACCTGTAACCCCTGGAGGTAGCTCTCATAAATTTTTCTACCAGCCCGGGATAATCCGCGATTAATTTTTCACCGGTAATAATCACCGGAGTGTAGTAATCAAGTGCCGGGTCAACCTGGCGAAGTTCTATAAAATTTAACTCCAATCCTTTGAGTTCAGCCTCGATACCGGTCCAACCGTAGTAAATCCATACAAAATCGGCTTCTCTTTGCATAACTATCAGGGAATCTACTTCACCGGTGGTCACAATATCAACAGATTCGAAATCAGCATCGTATTGCTCCATCAGTGCTTTAATTGTAGCCTCTTCCACAGGTGAACCCCAGCCGCCATAACTTTTTCCTTCAAAATCTTTCGGGGTTTCGATATTTTTATCTTTCAAAGAAGCAAATCCGGAAGTATTATGCTGGATAATCGCGGCAATAGATACGACCGGCATGTCGCTTATTCGGGCATAAGTGACCTCTTCCTGGTAGCTAATACCGAACTCTGCCTGTCCGGCGGCAACCATTTGCACTACACTGCCCGGAGCCTGGATTATCTCAACATCCAGCCCTTCTTCGAGATAGTACCCTTGATCGATCGCTGCATAAAGGCCGCTGTAATTGGTGTTTGGAGTCCAATCCAACAGGATTGTTACACCGGTCAACTGCTCCTGCTCATCAGCACTGCAGCCTGCGAGCAGCAATATTCCTGCAGCCAGCATAATCAATAAGAGCCGGCCAAAACTTTTTTTTCTTACTAACATCTTGATCAACCTCCATTACTTTTTGTTGGTTTTCTCTGCCAGGGCATGAAAAACCATCCAGCCAGGTCAACCAGTTTAAATAGTATAAGGCTGAAGAATATCACTACAATGATTGAAGCAAATAAACGGCTGGTTTGAAAAGAATGCATTGCCCTGAGCATGTAAATCCCAAGTCCTGCCCTTGCAGCCAACCACTCACCGATAATAGCCCCGAGAACGCTGTAGGTGGCGGCAATTTTTAATCCGGAAAAAAAGTAGGGCAGGGCGGAGGGCAGCTGAACTGATTTCATAATCATCCAGCGGTTGGCCTGCATGGTTTGGAGTAGATCCACTGCTTCAGGATCAACCTGGCTGAAACCCTCTACCAGGTTGATAGCAAGCGGGAAAAAACATACAAGGGCTACTACAAGTACCTTTGGAAAGAGACCTGCCCCAAACCAGATCAGGATAAGAGGCGCCAGGGCAAATATAGGAACAGCCTGTGATATTACCAGCAGCGGGTATACGGCTTTTTTTACATAGTGCCAGCGATCCATGGCGAAAGCCAGAATCAGCGCAACCAGAATAGCCAGGATGAGGCCACCGAAAACTGCAGTGAGCGTTGCCCTGGTATGAAATAGAAGCAGCGATAAATTTTCATAAAGAGCGGCAGCTATTTCAGATGGCGGGGGCAGAATGTAGGCCGGAATTCCGGCTGCAAAAGAGATCAGTTCCCATATCAAAATTAAACCCGCAATCAGTATCAGGGAGGGGATACTATTTATTATACTTGCCGATTTTCTCATCTATGGTTACACCTCCCGGGGCGTAATCGATCTTGATCATGGATAGCACTCTTTCAGCGCCTTCATCAAGACAAATTTGTTGTGCCTTTTTAACTATCTCCAGCAGTTCATCGAGTTCACCTTCCATGGTGGTCTCCATCGGACCGACCAGGTATTTAACCCCTGTTGCATCAATCATTTCAATTACTTTATCTACCGTCTGGTATATTTTCTCAGAAGGGACCAGTGGTATTATCTGCAGGCTTACATTGCACTTGTCCATTTGATCACCACCTTATCGCTTGCATAATAAAAGCTGCCGCCAACATGGGCGGCAGCCTGAACAGCTGCTATACTTATCCCTCCGCTGGCATTACCCAGATCAGGTCAAAGGGTCAGAACAGGTACAGTTCTTTCTCAGCCGGGTTATTATCCCAGCTCCCCTGATTATATTTACTTTTCCCAATCATAGCACTTATCCCTGATTTTATCAACCGGTGCTGCTTATATTGCTAAATAGTTTGCAATAATGATATGATTGCTTCAAAATAAGTCTTCTTCCTGAACTAGTCCTACAGCAAAGGTGAGATTAATATTGGATCAGGCGGGACAAGCCAACAATCAACCGGGGATTATTTTTTTAAAAAAATTAGTAATGCTGCTTGCCGCCGCTGCTGTAGCTTTAATCATCAACTTCCTTCCGCTTCAAATATTTAATAATGACGGTCTTGATACTTTGCTAACCCTGGAGGGTAAAGCTGCCCTGGCCATACTCTCTTTTGTCATTATACTGTGGATTACCGAAGTGGTTCCCTTTGTAATAGCTGCCCTGACCGGGATATTGCTGGTCCCGCTGTTTGGTCTTGTACCCTTCAAAGAGACAGTGTCCTATGGATTCGGCAATACTGTTGTAGTTTTTTTTATCGGAATCCTCATTATTTCTGTCGGATTGACCAGATCCGGTTTGGCGGACCGGCTGACAGGAATGATCCTGGCCAAAGTAGGGTTGAACTCACGAAAACTGGTCTTTATTTTTTTATTGATCGGAGCAGTTCTTTCAATGTGGATTGTCAACATGTCCGTTTCGGCAATCCTGCTGCCGATTGCCCTTAACATCCTTCATAAATGTAAAGCTCTACCCCTGAAAAGTAATTTTGGCCGGGCATTGATGATTTCAGTGGCCTGGGGACCGGCTATCGGTGGCATTTCTACACCGGTTGGTAACGGGGCAAATATTGTAGCCCTTGGCTATTTAAGGGAGCTGGCCGGAATAGATATCAATTTCCTCAGCTGGATGACTGTGGGAGTGCCGGCTGCAATATTAATACTTCCCCTGTCATACCTTATCCTGATCAAAATATTTCCCCCGGAACCTCTGGCAGACGGATTGGAAGAATCAACGGTTTTGACCGGAAACAGAGGTGAAAAAATAGAGATGACTGCTGTTGAAAAAAAGGCGCTGGTTATATTCCTGCTGGCTGTTATCTTTTGGGTAGGCGATCCACTATTAATACGCCTGACCGGAGTTTCAATTCCGATTGAGATAGTAGCGCTCTCGGCAGCTGTACTCTTTTTCCTGCCCGGTATCGAAATCATAAGCTGGAAAGAGGCTCAAAAAAATATTGACTGGGGAGCTATTGTCTTGATTGCTGCCGGTCTTTCCCTGGGTGCTGTGGTATATGAAACGGGTGCCGCCGCCTGGCTTGCATCGACAGCATTTTCCCCTCTGGGAGAATTTACCCCAGCCGTCCGCATATTTTTGGCCGTGCTGGCAGTTGAACTGCTCAAAGTCTTCTTTTCGAGCAATACCGTTACAGGCGTTATCATGGTTCCCCTGGTAATTGCCCTATCAGTTAAAATGTCCATTGACCCCTGGATGCTGGCCGGTCCGGTGGCCATCGCAACCTCGCTGGCGTTCTTGCTTGTAACATCAAGCCCGACAAATGTTATCCCCTATTCTTCAGGTTATTTTTCAATACGGGATTTCCTGAAAGCCGGTTTGCCTTTAACGCTTCTAGTTCCCTTTGCTGTTACTGCATCTTTCTTGATTTTTGGCGCATTCCTCCGTTAAGTAGAAATATAAATATGAATATCTTGGTGGTGAAATTTGTGAATAAGAGGAAAGTCTCCATCGTTCGTTATGAAGAGCCTTTCGAATCGGTAAAGAAAGCAATCCTTGATTGTGATGGTCTGGCCGGCCTTTCAGTGCAATCACGCGTATTCATTAAACCGAATATAGTGTTCTGGACTAAAGCGTGTACCTTCCCCAAATGGGGGGTGATCACAACTTCACAGGTAGTTGAGGATGTTGTGCAGCTACTGATAGAACATGGCGTTAATAATATTACGATCGGGGAGGGTCTGGTAGCCGATCCGAAAGATACTGAAACTCCTGCTCATGCCTTTGAATCGCTTGGCTATAACCTGTTGAAAAAGCGTTACGGTGTGAAATACATTAATATCATGGAAAGGCCGTTTGTTAAAGTCGATCTTAGTGATGGACTGAATCTGAGATTTAACCGGGACATTCTTCAGAGTGACTTCTTGATCGATCTTCCTGTTCTAAAAACCCATAACCAGACAACTGTCAGTTTGGGTATAAAAAATCTTAAAGGGACGATCGATCTGGCCTCCCGGAAAAAATGTCACAGCGCCGACCCCCAAAAAAATCTCCATTATTATATTTCGCATCTGATTGAGCCCATGCCGCCTTCATTAACCATGATTGACGGCATTTACAGCCTTGAAAGAGGCCCCGCTTTTGATGGACGGATGCACCGCAGTGATCTCTTAATCGCCTCAACCGACATGCTTTCAGCAGATATGGTCGGTGCAAAAATTCTCGGCCATGAACCGTCCTCCGTAGAGCATCTGGTCCATGTAGCGAAGAGAGCAAAACGCCCTATGGATCTATCGGATATATATGTAATCGGTGAAATAATCGAAGAGGTTGCCTCCTTTCATGCCTTTGATTTTGAGTATACCTGCAGCGAAAAAGGAGAAATGCCCCGAGCCTTCGAAAAACAGGGCTTGCAGGGGATTTACTACAGAAAGTTTGATGATTCAATGTGCACCTACTGTTCTGCCCTGAATGGGATAATCCTCACGGCGATCCGGCAGGCCTGGCAGGGTGAACCGTGGAATAATGTCGAAGTATTAACCGGTAAAATAATGGAACCGTCGCCGGGTATGGAAGCAACACTGCTCATCGGCCAGTGCATGTATCGTAAAAATAAAGACCATCCGGCTATCCAGCAGATGTTCGCTGCCAGGGGGTGCCCCCCCGATCCGGCAGATATCGCCAGGGCTTTAAGAAAAGCAGGCATTGACGCTGACGAAACGCTATTCAAACAGATGGATAAACTACCGGGTTACTTTATGAACCGTTATGAAGGTAATCCTGAGTTTGATGAGTCATTTTTCCAGATAAGATAAGGAGGGGATACTTTGGCAGGGACTCTTAACATTGCCCACCGTGGCGCTTCTTCCCTGGCGCCGGAAAATACGATGATTTCTTTTCAGAAAGCCTATGAAGCAGGTGCCGATGGTCTTGAATTCGATGTACAAATGAGCAGCGACGGCATTCCGGTTGTGATCCATGATGAAAAAATCGACCGGACTACAAATGGTCAAGGTCTGATCAAGGATTACAGCCTTGATGAGCTGCGCAATCTGGATGCCGGAAGCTGGTACGATCCCGAATTCAGCGGGGCCAAAATCCCAACCCTTGATGAAGTGCTTGATCAGTTTTTGGAGAGCAACCTGATTTTTAATATAGAACTAAAAAGCGGCATAGTCCTTTATCCCGGATTGGAAGGGGCGGTATTAAAAAGCGTTGCCAGTCGCTCACTGGAACAAAGAGTGATAATATCATCCTTTAATCACTACAGCTTGGTCGAATGCCGCAAAATCAATCCGGATATCAGGACAGGGATACTCTACGTAGCGGGACTTTATGAACCGTGGAACTATGCCCGTTCACTCGGTTGTTATTCCGTACACCCGCTCTTTTATCACCTTCAGCATCCCGAAATTGTAACCGGTTTCAGGGAAAACAAACTGCCCATATTTGCCTGGACGGTTAATGAGATTAACTACATGGAATTGATGGTTGCCGGAGGGATAGAGGCCATTATCACCGACCGACCGCAGGAACTTAAAAAAATCCTGGATGGAGGCAAGTAGATGAAATCATTTAGCTATTTAAAGATTGTCCTTCTCGGTTTTGGATTTCTGATTATCACCCTTACCTGGTCTATTTACAACGCTTATGTTCCGCCTATCCTGGAAAGATTGCTCACACATCTTCCTTATACCGATACTGCTGTTGGTTTTATCATGACTTTTGATAATATAGCAGCCATACTGCTGATTCCCTGGTTTGGTGCTTTGAGCGACCGGACATGGACCCGTTTCGGCCGTCGAATGCCCTTCCTGCTGATCAGTATACCGATTGCAGCTTTTTTCTTTGCCCTCATCCCTACAGCGGGTGTATCCTTGATCACCGTTATCCCGGTGATTATTATCATGAATATTGCCATGGCGGCTTTCCGTGCCCCCACTATTGCCCTGATGCCCGATCTGACTCCTTCAGTATACAGGAGTAAAGCCAACGGCATAGTAAATCTAATGGGCGGTCTGGGGGCATTAGTATTCTACTTTGGGTTTACGGCAATTATGGGTGTCCAGGCTTCATTTATTGTTGCCGCCATAATTATGATCCTGGTCCTGATTATTCTACTTCTGGCTATTAAAGAGCCGAAAGAGAGTTTTGAGGTGTCAGAAAAACGTCCGGATGGTATTGTCGCCTCGCTAGTCCAAGTTATGACGGGGAAAGAGGGCAGCACCCGCTTTATCTTTTTTGCCATATTTATGTGGTTTATCGGCTGGAATGGTGTTGAAACCTTCTTTACTCTCTACGGTATGGACAAATGGGGTATTGATGAATCACAGGCAGCTTTCTATCTCGGTTTCTTTTCTCTCTCATTCCTCCTGATGGCTATCCCGAGCGGTTTTATAGCCACTGCCCTGGGCCGTAAAAAAACTATCCTGGCCGGTCTTGTCGGGATGTGTGTTATGCTGGGCTCCTTTTATTTTGCTACACCAATCGTGCTTGCTATCGGTTTATTAATCAGTGGAGGGGTTTTTTGGGCTCTGATCAATATCAATTCCTATCCCATGGTCAGCGATATGTCTCCTGCCGGAAAGTTGGGAACCTACACCGGTTTATATTACTTCTTCTCCATGCTGGCTGCAATTATCGCTCCGCCGCTGTTTGGTGTGGTTATGGATTTGTTAGGGACAAGGATGGTTTTATTCCCGATGGCTGCTTTGGCTTACCTGGCAGCGCTCTTTCTGATGTTTCGTGTCCGTGGTGGTGAAGCAGTAGAAGAAAAAGTTCCTCTGGCTTCATGACAACTGTGATAAAATTACTAAAGATGTAACAAGAAGGAGGTACAACCCGATGATTGATCTGCGCAGCGATACGGTAACCCTTCCGACAGAAGAGATGCGCAAGGCTATGTACATGGCAGAGGTTGGGGATGATGTTTACGGAGAGGATCCATCAGTCAACCGGCTGCAGGAACTGGCCGCCGAGATGCTCGGTAAAGAAGATGCCATGCTGGTCCCGAGCGGGACCATGGGAAATCAGATAGCCGTCTTAACACATACCAGGCCCGGTACCGAGATAATACTGGAGGCAGACTCACACATTTATTACTACGAAGCTGCGGCAGCTTCGGTTTTTGCCGGTGTTCAGCCCCGTCCCCTGGCGGGTAAAAGGGGCTCACTGCCTGCCGAACTGGTTGAATGGGCGATCCGGGAAGATGATATTCATCTCCCGCCAACTTCACTGATCTGCCTGGAAAATACCCATAACCGGGCCGGCGGGACGGTAGTTCCTCTTGATGACATGAAAGCCGTATTTGAGGTCGCCAAAAAACATAGTATTCCCCTGCATCTTGATGGTGCGAGAATATTCAACGCATCGGTTGCCTCAGGTGTTCCGGCCCAAGAATATGCCGCCTGTACCACATCAGTCCAGTTTTGCCTCTCGAAGGGCCTGGGAGCGCCGGTCGGTTCAATCATTGCCGGAACGAAGGAATTTATCGACCAGGCTCGTCACTGGCGCAAGAGGCTCGGCGGAGGAATGAGGCAGGCCGGCGTTTTTGCAGCGGCCGGGATTGTAGCCCTGGAAACAATGGTTGATCGCCTGGCCGAGGATCATGAAAATGCCAGGCTTTTAGCCGACAGCCTGGCTGCGATGAAAGGGATAGAGTTCAATCCTGATGATGTGGATACCAACATAGTTATCGTTAAGCCGACAGCCATGTCGATTCAGGAACTGGGTCGTGAACTGGGAAAAAGAGGTATCCTAACCGTGGTCATTGAACCGGACCGCGTGCGCTTCACAACAAATAAAGATGTTAACCGCAGCGATATCGAGAAAACAATTGCCGCGGTGAAAGAGATACTGGAAACAGCGTAGGAAAGCCTTTGGTTTGAGATGGCTTAATGTTAGAGTAATATTGAGATACCTTAGCGCATTGAACCATAGCGTTTAAAGGGTCCAGGGAAGTATTCTCTCGGACCCAAAATGGATATGTTCTTACTTTTTGATTTGTTATAATACTGTCTTCATCAAGTTCAAGGATAGCCTCAATGTACTGGTTAGCCTTTGCCAACTCCACTCTGTCAACTTCCCCCTGCTATGAGTAGCAAACATAGCGCCCTTTAAGAAATGTTTCCACATAATCTGGTGTATTGCTTACCGGAGAACAAGCTGCTAGCGGCAAATGATACTGTGAATAATTGTTGATTTTAAATCATAGTAGGATTATAGTAAAAGTAGGATTAGGGATGTTGATTCATCCATAAGGAGGGTTTAGTATGAACCGGAACCAAAGTACAGTGTTAATAATTGGTGGTGTCATACTGGCAATACTGGTGTTTCTAGTTTTAGGCTTTTTATTAATCTGGGGCCTTCGGGGCACCGGTTTTGGAATGATGGGCCCAGGGCTGATGGGAGGTTACGGAGCGATGTTTCTTGTACCAATCTTTGTTATTGTTATATTGGGGATAGTAGTCTGGGCGGTTGTAACTGCGACTCAAAAATCAAGCACCAGCATAGATAGCTCTGACTACAAGACGGAAACGCCCCTGGATATTCTTAAGAGCAGATATGCCCGGGGGGAAATAGACAAAGAGGAGTATGAAACGAAAAAAAGAGACCTGACTTAAGGGCGAGGTGTATAAGATGAAAAAAACACTTATTGTAGTTCTGGTGGCGGCAATTATTGTGCTGCTGGGGCTAATGGTTTATTACGTATTGTTTTTTTACAGCAATAGCGCACTTCCACCATGTTGCCCTTTATTTACAAGTCAAACCGAAGCAGATCAGTTTGAGCCGGGCAGTGGCCGCGATTTCGGCATGATGGGGCCAGGGATGATGGGCGCGATGAATGTATTTGTCGATAGCGAATATGAATTTCTGGTGCATATGATTCCCCATCACGAAGAGGCTGTAGCAACAGCTACATATTTAAAAGAAAACACTGAGCGTGAAGAAATAAGAGAGTTCGCAAAAGGGATTATCAGGACCCAAAGTGCAGAGATTGAGCAGATGACTACCTGGCTTAAAAACTGGTATCCGGATCAGCAGCATAGTGTTGATTACCAGCCGATGATGCGCAACCTTAAAAATTTAGAAGGTGATGCACTAGACAGGGCTTTTATGGAAGATATGATCCCACACCATATGACTGCGATAATGATGTCTCAACAACTTCTAAACCGCGGTTTAGCAGAACATGAAGAAGTTGAAATACTGGCCAGAAGTATCAGAAATTCTCAGGGTAATGAGATCCAAATGATGATGCGGTGGCTGGCATCCTGGGACAATGAGGATCCGATTGCTGTTGGTAGAAACCTGCCGGTTCTGGTCATGGGTGGACTGCTTATATTTCTGGTATTTATCGTGCTCGTAGTTTTGCTGGTAAGATTACTGTTTTCAACAAATAAGCCTCACGGATTAGCTGCGATTAACAGCCGGGAAATTTTAGACAAACGCTATGTAACAGGAGAAATATCTCGGGAGGATTACCTGGTTCTTCGTCGAACCCAAAATAAGTCTCCATAAGGGGTAACTAACATATTTAATGCATGAACGACCACCACCACAGTCAACATACTCAACCGGAAAGCTCGAAAAATAAACAGCTCGCTAATCAAGTCCATGATCAGCACGTCGGGCACAGTCCCGACATGTTCCGCGACAAATTCTGGCTATCCTCGATACTGACCCTGCTCGTGGTTTTCTGGTCTGAACATATCCAGATGCATTTAACTCAAACCCGGCAAGCATTTTGATCCAGAAGTGGTGAAAGCATTTTTGCAGGAGTTAATTTAGAAGAACTATGCCATCACTTTATTTATATTCATCACTACAACTATTTAATGGTCGACAGGTAGTCACAGTTTAATACAGCAGTCATATAATATTCTATCGGGGGTATTCCGCAGCAGAAATCCGGGAAGACTGTAGCAAATGTAAAGAAATGCGGGAGGAAGCATAAAACACTCCGCCCGCATTTCTTTTTATTTAAATTCGCTAAAGAGCTTTTCAAACTCTTCCAGTGGATCTGTAACGTGATAAACATGCTCGTCTTCGGGAAACTTCCCGCTTTTCACGTCCTCAATGTAAGCCTTGAAAGCATCTACTGTTATACCGGCGATATCGGCATACTGTTTAACAAATTTTGGCGTAAATATTTTAAACTGGCCTAGCATATCGCCGCAGATTAGAAGCTGGCCATCACAGGGGCCTGCCCCGATGGAGTATACGGGTATTTTAAGCTTTCCGGCAATAAAAGCGGTTACTTCCGGGGGTACTGCCTCGATAAGCAGTGCATATGCTCCTGCTTCTTCAACAGCGAGAGCATCTTTTATCACATCACGTGCGCCTTTCACATCTCTTCCCTGGGCTTTAAATCCTCCGAGCTGACCTGAACTTTGCGGTGTTAATCCGATGTGACCCATTACCAGCACACCGGCATCGGTAATCGCTTTTATCTGCCCGGCTACTCTCTGCCCGCCCTCAAGCTTGATACAATCAACTTCTGCCTCCTTAATAAAGCGGATGGCGTTTGTAACAGCTTCAGATTTTGACACCTGGTAGGAACCGAGCGGCATGTCGCCAATAACCCAGGTATTTGGAGCTCCCCTTCTTACGGCCTGGCAGTGTGAAATACAATCGTTCATGGTTACGGGCACCGTGCTGCTGTAACCCAGCACCAGCATTCCCAGGGAATCTCCGACCAAGAGCATATCCATCCCGGCCTCTTCTCCAAAAAGAGCGGTCGGGTAATCGTAGGCAGTTATCCAGGCAACTTGTTCTTTCTTTGCCTTCATTTCATAAAAATCGAGAACACTTTTTTTTCTGGCCATAAAGAACCTTCCTTTCAGACGGTGGCTTATTAAATTTCTTATAATCTAAAGTCGGTGCAGGTTCGGAGCGCCTTTGAAGGACATCCCTTTTTCCGTCAAAGCCCGGGCAGTTCTGTTTACTGCTTCATGCTTATCCAGGTAATTTGCCAACAGAAGCTCCATATCACCCGACTCAACAATTTCTTCCTTTGCCCTGAAGTAGTCAAGAATATCTGATGGATGCTCCCGGGTTTCTTCCATTTCCGGATCTCCCCCTTCGTGTTTGGCAGCGATGTTGGGCACTGAACCGGCTATTTCGAGCAGTTCATTCCGCCTGTTGTAGGGTTGGAGGACTATACTCTTGTAGGCTTCGGTAATATGATGTTCGAAGCGAACGTTGTCTGTCAGGTCAAAAGCTTTTCTGATTTCCGAGCTTAATCCGATTGTCCTGTTGTTAACCGAGTTGCTGAAATTAATTCCGGCCAGGGGGGTTGACCCGTCACTGCGGGCAAAGAGCCTGGCTAACAGCAGGGTCCAGAGGACTGCGAAGGGGTTATCGTGACCGGTGAAAACCGAAATTTTAAAGTATACATCCAGGCCCATCCTGTAAAGCATTAATCCGGCCAGGATGGTGCCGGAATTGATATTCAGGTATTGTTCTATACCATAATTTGAGTAGTAGTACAGCAGTTCATCGACCCATCGGCAGACATACTCATTGGGTTGGCCGATCCCTCCGAAATATCCGGTTATCGTTTCGGGACCGCAGAGGTGAATATTTGAACCATCCACTCCCTTGGTATCGAGGCTCTCTACATAACTGGCACCCAGTATCTGCATCGCTCCGGCAATGGCCAGAATATCCCCTTGATCTTTTTCCTGTTCCTTCATCCGACGGACCCTGATATAGCGGGCGGGCATAATCTCTTTGTCTTTGATCGCTTTTTGGGCTTCCGCAATCAACCAGGGGAAATACTGCAGTGCGCTGATTTCGAGGGTTACTGCATTACATTCCCTGAAGTAATGTTTATCTGCTTTTTCTCCCAGGATAGTTCTGCGGTAATCGGATATGGAGACAAAAGCACCTTTATCCCGTTCCCTGATCAGCCATTCAAGATCTGTCAGATACGGAGAATCAATATTTTGCAGGCGACCCATGATAGAGTCGATACTGCGTGATTTTGCTGCTTTCCGATTTAGCTCATCCGGAGTTCCATATTTGCTGACTATCCCTCTTAATTCCCCGGTTAAAGGGTTATCCGGGTTGCACAGAAATTCATTGATTACTTCCAGGGCTGTCTGATCGACCCTGAATTCATCTTTCACTTACACCAGCTCCTTTCGATAAGAAATATGTACGGCTTTTTGAAGGTAGTAGAAAATTCAGGCAGAAATAGCCAGTATCAGCATATCATACTCCCCAAATTCAGTCCATAATGGTTAATAACTTATGGGTTGGCGAAGTGAAGGAATTTCCAGGTTAATGATGAATCTATTATTTAGTTTAATTAGATTGTGAAACAAAAATCTATCCTGTTTTTTTCTTTTAAGAATAACCCATGAATGGGTATCTATTTCATTAAACCTGAGAGGAGTCTGAGCTGCAATGAGCCGAAATGAAGAAGCTATAAAGTATGCAGAAAGATGGTTGGACATTATTGGCAGCAGTGAACTGGACGAAAAAACTTCAAAAGAAATATCCCGCGAAACAGTTGATAATTTTGTCAATCACTTTAACAAGGGGTGGGTGGAGTACAGAAAATCAGTTACCGAGGCAGGTGACTATGCCGGAACTGAATGGCGTGGTGAAGGAGTTTATTACTACGATGTGTTTGGAAACGAATATATAGATTGTCTCGGAGGCTACGGTGCTCTGGATCTCGGCTGGTCCCACCCCGAAGTGGTCAAGGCAGTCAGGGCACAGGCCGGAAAATCAGGTATACCCAGCCAGGAGCTGATGGATCCTTTACGAGGTGTATTAGCCAGGCTTCTATCACATGTGACACCGGGTGATATCGACCATGCTTTCTTCGTGAACAGTGGGACAGAGACTATTGAGGGTGCTCTTAAAATTGCCCGGCTTTATACCGGAAAACACAACTTTGTTTCAACGGTTGCCGCCTTTCATGGAAAAACTCTTGGTTCACTCAGTGTTATGGGTAAGAAAGATTACCGCCAGGCTCTGCAGCCTTACGGCGGGCAGACTTTTCACATTCCCTTTGGAGATGCTGATGCGCTGGAGAAGCAGCTTGGTATATGCAGCGCAGTAGGCATCGAGATCGCTGCTTTTATCTGCGAGCCAATTCAGGGTGAAGCGGGGGCGATTGTTCCACCCGATGAATTCTGGCCACGGGTGAGAGAAATTTGTGACCATTATGGAGTATTATTGATCGCCGATGAAGTTCAGACCGGAATGGGGAGGACAGGAAAATTATGGGGTCTGGATCATTGGGGAGTGGTGCCCGATATACTTTGTGTCGCCAAATCTCTGGGAGGCGGCGTAATGCCAGTTGGGGCCTTTATGGGGAATGGCAGGATATGGAAGGCATTTGAAGAGCCTAATCCATTTGTCCATACAACGACAACCGGCGGGAACCCGATGGGCTGTGCTGCGGCTATAGCGGCAATTCACGTTACCCTGAGGGATGACTTGCCGGGCAGAGCTGAAGAAATGGGTAATTACTTTATGAAGGGGTTAAATACGCTTAAGGATAAGTTTCCCCAGATTTACAAGGGGATTACCGGGAAGGGATTGTTAATCGGCCAGCACTTTAAAGAACCTGAATATGGTTACAAGGTTGCTTCCGGTCTTTTTAAACGTAAAGTTCTCGTTGCCGGTACTTTGATCAGCGCTAACACAGTCCGTCTTGAACCGCCCCTGATTATAACCCGGGAACAGATTGATGAAGTGCTCAACCGCCTGGAAGATGCATTAAAAGAAATCGCCGGTTCACTATAAACCGGTCTCTTTTAAAAACAGGGGCCGGCATTCTTGCCGGCCTTTCCATTTGTTTTTCAGTTTAATAATCATTAACATCGAGAAAAGGATTATCAATTAGAGGTGTTCCATGTACTATAATCCATATGCATTACCCCTATTCATTTCCAGTCTCTTAATGATTCATGTTGCCTATCAGGCCTGGATTTTAAAAACATCCGGAAGAGGCTCATTTGCTTTTTCCCTGCTGGCTCTTGCCTGTGCCCTGTACTCCCTGGCCTATGCTCTTGAAATTTCTTCAGCAACCCTGGACTTCATACTTATCTTTCTGCGGTTTGAATATATCGGCATTTCCGTTCTGCCGGCATTTTTTATTCTCTTTGCTTTGGAATATACCGGCAGGAAAAGCAGATTATCTGCTTTTGGAATTGCTGCTTTATTTATCATACCCGTGGTAACGGTAATTCTTTTCTATACCAATCACTATCATGGCCTGATGTACCAGAGCTATGAATTAAATGTGGAGGGGCCATTTCCTGTCATCGCTTTTGAAAGAGGGCTCTGGTACTGGGTTCAGAGTATGTACGCTATCTTTGCTATATTGTTCAGTAACATCCTTTTTGCAATTATGTGGGTCAGTTCCAATGCGGTCTATCGCAAACAGATAGCTGTTATGCTGATCGGTTCGTTAATCCCCTGGTTAGGCTTCCTCTTTTACCTGGCCCGGCCATTTCCCTGGTGTATCGACTTAAATCCCTATTTTATCTCTATTAGCGCACTCTTTTATTTTTGGGGTTTAATTCGCTACAGACTTTTTGACCTGCTGCCCGTGGCCAGGACAAAACTGTTTGAAGAACTTCCTGACGGCGCACTCATTCTCGATGACTCCATGCGTATTATCGATCTGAACACCACGGCCAGGAATTACCTGCAGATCAGCCAACTGGCAATTGGCAAACCGGCCGCTGAAGTCCTCGATTACTGGCCTAAACTGGTTAAACTGCTCAATAAGAAAAACAGGAAGTATCATGTTGAGCTTAAACATCCTGGATTAGATGATCCAACCTGGTTTAGGGTAGATTTTTTACCGCTGCATGAAGAGGATAGTCTACCATATGGACAGATGATTATTATTCGTGACATAACTGATCGCAAACTGGTTGAGGAAAAACTTCACAAGCTGGCTACAACTGATGAGTTGACCGGCCTTTGGAACAGGCGCTACTTTATGCAGGCTATTAATAAAGAACTGTATCGTTCGAAGCGGTATAACCAGCATTTTTCCCTGATCATGTTTGATCTGGATCATTTTAAAGAGATAAATGACAACTTTGGCCACACTGCAGGCGATAAAAGCCTGGAGCACCTTGCTTCGATTTTTAAAATGCGCCTCCGTAATGTAGACCTTTTTGCCAGGCTGGGAGGAGAAGAATTCGGTATAATATTACCGGGGACTAGTTTGGAAAGCGCCTTTCTACTGGCAGAAGATTTAAGATGTCTTATATCGGCCTCACCGGTTTTTTATGAAGAGAGAGAAATCAGGTTCACAATCAGCCTGGGGGTTACAGCTTCACATGAAGAAATAGAGAATGTGGAGGAAATACTGAAAGCGGCTGATAAAGCGCTTTATCAAGCCAAGGAGAAAGGCCGTAATTGTACGGTAATAAATATATCAGTTTAATGGAGGGATAGCTATGAATGAACAGGAAATGAGGAACCTCGATCTCCTGGGAACATTACATTTTGTATTAGGAGCCCTGACAGCAGCTTTTTCTTTCTTCCCGTTAATTCACTTTTTTATCGGTATTGCTATCTTGGCCGGAGGGTTTAACGGTGGAGATCAGGCTCCACGGGTGGTAGGTCTCATCTTTGTCCTGCTCTCGTTGTTTATCATTATTCTCGGGTTGGCGATGGCGGTTTTAATCATTATTTCCGGGGTAAGACTAAGGCAGCGTCGGGCATATAATTTTTGCCTGATCATCTCTTTCATACAATGCCTGATCGTACCCCTGGGAACTGTGCTCGGTATATTTACGATAATAACCCTCAGCAAGGATTCGGTTAAAGAACTCTTCTCTTAATGGATGACGGATAGGGGAAATGAGGTTGGTTTTGATGATGAACGAAATAGAGTATATTGATTCACTGCGTAAGCTGAAGGTAAAGGCTTATATGTTTGGTGAGTTGGTTCGGAACATTCCGGACCATCCGATAATCAGACCTTCGATAAATTCAGTGGCAATGACCTATGAACTGGCGCATAATCCTCAGTATGAACCCCTGATGACAGCCGAATCCAATTTAACAGGTCAAAGGGTTAACCGTTTTACCCACCTTCACCAGGGTATCGATGATCTAATCAACAAGGTTAAAATGCAGCGCATTCTTGGTCAGAAAACTGCATCCTGCTTTCAGCGCTGTGTGGGGATGGATGCATTTAATGCTGTTGACTCGGTTACGTACGAAATGGAGCGAGATTTAAATCTTGATTACCACAGGCGTTTCAGGAAATTTCTGCGTTATGTTCAGGATAACGATCTGGTTGTTGACGGCGCAATGACCGATCCCAAGGGAGACCGCTCTTCCAAACCATCAGAACAGGTTGATCCCGACTTGTATCTTCGGGTAATCCGCAGGACTGAAGATGGAGTATTTGTCAGCGGGGCGAAATCTCATCAGACGGGGGCTCTTTCTTCCCATGAAATACTGGTTATGCCTACGGCGACAATGACCGAAGCAGATGCAGATTATGCTGTCAGTTTTGCCATTCCTGCTGATACAGACGGAATTACCTATATATACGGACGGCAGTCCTGTGATACACGCAGACTGGAAGGCGGTACTCTCGATGTAGGTAACTGCCGTTTCGGGGGTCACGAATGCCTGGTTATTTTTGAAGAGGTTTTTGTCCCCTGGGAAAGAGTATTTATGTGTGGTGAATATGCTTATACCAACCCGCTTGTGGAAAGGTTTGCCGGGTATCACCGACAGAGCTATGGAGGCTGTAAAGTCGGTGTCGGCGATGTACTGATCGGCGCTGCAGCCCTGGCTGCCGAATATAACGGAACAGCCCGGGCATCTCATGTGAGGGATAAACTGATTGAGATGATCCATCTGAATGAAACTTTGTATGCCTGCGGTATTGCCTGTTCCAGCCAGGGAATAGTCACTGCCTCGGGGACATACCTTATTGATCTTCTACTGGCCAACGTCTGTAAACAAAATGTAACCCGTTTCCCTTATGAGATTGCCCGACTGGCCGAAGATATTGCCGGTGGATTGATGGTTACCATGCCTTCAGAAAAAGATCTGCGTCACCCTGAGATTGGCAAGTATATCGAAAAGTATTTACAGGGTAAAGCCGACATACCTACCGAACAGCGTCTGAGAGTCCTCAGGTTGATCGAAAATATTACTTTGGGAACTGCAGCTGTCGGGTACAGGACAGAGTCAATGCATGGCGCAGGTTCACCGCAGGCACAGAGAGTAATGATCGCCCGCCAGGCAAACCTGGAAGAGAAGAAACAACTGGCCCGTCAGGTGGCTGGAATTGAATCCTGAGTGAGGAGATATGATTTTGATACATGGGAAGCGGGGATGTAGAAAATTATAGGTATAGTTTTACAAATTATTTTTTGGTTTTGCGGGACCTGGCTGCTCTGGAAAATTCACCTTTTGAGGAAAAACAAGGAGGAGATAACAGGTGTTTTAGATAGTCCGGATGAGTCTTCTGATTTATCACTGATTATACCGGCCTCAAAAGTGGGAAAGAAGTGGACGCTTATATGAAAAAGTTTTCTGGATCAGAAGGTGGAAGGGCTTTCTACCCGATGGCGGAAGCTGGATGAAAGGCGGTTTTTCAAAACGCAGGCTCTGCTCTCAGGATGAAGCTTATCTTGAAAAATTTGTAGTGGAAACCTGCCGGGCTGAGCTGACGCACTGGCTTACTTTTTTACCGGCATTTCTCTTTTTTTTAATAGTTGATTGGTGGGTTGCCCTCATATTGATTTTTTATGGATTAGTGGTTAATCTGCCCTGTATAATGACACAGCGCTATAACCGGATCCGGATGCTCAGGATATTGGAAAAAGGCTATAAGAACCTGACGACTTGATTCTGATTAAAGATTTAAATGATACCTGCATGTTTGGTATGCAAGTATTTTCAAATGGGAGTGTGATGAATTGTTAAAAGCTGAAGATTTTTTTGATCTTGGAGAGAACCCCTTTATCCGACTTTTCGATGATACCGAATATGTTTGGGAAGCCCTGATTAAGCTTAAATCTTTCATCAGAGGCTACCTTAACCCTAATGTCGGGATCATACGTAAAGGCAAAACGGTAATCGAAAAAACAGTCATATTACATGAAGAAAAGACTATTACTTCCGGCTACGAAATAGATTCAACCGGTAAAAAGCCCATTGTATCAGTCGATGGTAAGGTTCTCGAGGGAGCGAGTATTATTTACGCCGGCTCCTACTTAATGGACGATCTTATTTACATCGGCAGCGGTTCTGTGATCGAGCCCGGAGCACTGATCAAGGGACCGGCAGTGATTGGTGATAGTACAGAAGTCCGTCACGGAGCCTATATCAGGGGTGATGTTCTTGTAGGTAATGATTGTGTTGTGGGGCATACTACCGAGGTTAAATCAACCGTTATGCTCGGCGGCAGTAAGGCAGGCCATTTTGCTTACCTCGGCGACAGTATTCTAGGCCGGGTTAATCTCGGTGCGGGAACAAAGCTGGCCAACCTGAAAATGATTGATTCACAAGTTGTAATCACTGTTGAAGGGGTTAAATATGAAACAGGCCTCCGCAAATTTGGAGCAATTCTGGCCGATGGGGTTGAGACTGGTTGCAATAGCGTAACAAGTCCAGGTTCCCTGCTTGGTAAAAATACTCTGCTCTACCCCAATGTTATGGCCAGGGGCTTTTATAAACCGGGTTCAATCATCAAAGTGAGGCAGGCTTCGAAAACAACAAAATTGAATCGAAACGGTTCCGTATGAACCTACTCTATGAACTGCTGGAAAAAGAAGGGCCAATGACCGGAAAAAAAGTGGTAAGCAGTACCGGTCTGGATACCTTTGATGCCTGGAAACAATGCAGGATGGATGATAAGATTATCTCTTCCCTGGTCAGTACAAGATACCTGAGGCTGGATTCTAAAGTTGAAAATTATGCCCGACTCTCTCCCTCAATTATGAGAGAATTCCTGAATTATACGATTATCGGCATTGAAAGAGACAGATCGGATATTTCTGAAATGGCTGTTAGACTTGAAGCTGAGCTTACGCTGATCAGCCGGAAAAAAGTTGAGTTGGCTGAGAGTACAGTAAAAAGGCTGATTGAGGCAAACCCGGCCAAAGAGGATTATATAGATCAGGCATGCTTTATCATCGCCGGTGACGTTGTTTACGGGATGGCTCATTCAGAACCGCGGCCTGAATCATCAACAGGCGAACTGGTCAGAGGTTCAGATCTCGATATTATTGTGGTCACCGATAACCTTTCTGAAGTGTTAACATCAGATCTTGACCGTATGATATTCGGTGAAAAGTATAACCTTTTAATGAATCCGGCAGTAAAAGAAGAGATCGATTACCTGATAAAAGATCTCGAAACTGTAAGCGACCAGCTAAAATTTGATAATTTCAAATCAATGGTGGCTTCCAAGATCTTATACGAGGGGGAATATCTTTATGGCAGCAAGAAAATATTCAGGACAATCGGAAAAATGCTTATAGATTCAGGGATTCCTAATATAATTGCCGGGCTGGAGAAGAATGCCGCTCTGGAACGCCAGGCTGCGGAACATCAGCTGCTTAAAGCAGAAGAAACTGAAGACCGTGACCATCTGATGGCCTTATTCTACACCACTGAAGAGAAAGAAGAAATTTTTTAATAATAAACTGACAGTGGAGGTTTATATGGAGATTCAAGTGTTCAATGATTATGTTGAGCTTAGTGAAACTGCCGCTGAAATAGTAGCGACAGAAATCAGGAATAACCCTGAAGCTGTATTAGGGTTGGCAACCGGTTCAACGCCGGAAGGCATGTATGCCAGGTTGGTTGAAATGAACAGGAAAAAGGAAATTTCATTTAAGGATGTTATTACCTTTAATCTGGATGAGTATTGGGGGCTATTACCGGAGCACGAGCAGAGCTACCATCACTTCATGTATCAACATCTCTTCGGGCATATTGATATCAATCCTGATAATATAAATATTCCTGTTTGTACAGATGTTCAGGTCGACCGCTTATGCTCGGAGTATGATCAAAAGATAGCCATGTGTGGGGGCATAGATCTGCAAATATTGGGAATCGGGATAAACGGACATATCGGATTTAATGAGCCCTCGAAAAATCTGACTGTATTCACCCATCTTGTTGATTTAGCGGAAGAGACAATCGAATCCAACAGTCGGTTTTTTCACAATTGCGAGGAAGTACCCCGGAAAGCGATAACTATGGGTATGGGTTCCATCATGTTTTCACGAAAGATTCTCCTGCTGGCCAGTGGCCGAAGCAAGGCCGAAGCGGTACGGAATACTGTAAGCGGCAAGATAAGTACTGAATGGCCGGCATCGCTTCTTCAACTTCACCATGAAGCAACGCTGCTAATCGACAGGGATGCAGCAGGTTTGATTTAGTCCGGCTTAGTAAAATAAGAATGCTATCAACCCGAGAATTACTATTATTGAAGTATAAAGGTTGATTCTTTTAAGCAGGGTGTACATGGAAGTTTTGAAATATTCGTTTGTGAAATAGATACAGAGGTGGATCGGTGAGCCAAGATAACCGGCATAGGCGCATAAATAGGCCAGCCCCAGATAGCGTATTGAAAACATATCTGCTCCCAGAAAAGGCATGATAATCGGAATTGCTATCCCGATTGCTGCAATATTATTGCCGGTGATGAATCCTGTCAGGAATGACAAAACAACAACCAACACGATCAAGGGCAGCCCCTGATCCATCAGGTACTGGACGAACTGCTGGAATGCCTCGGCTTCTAAAATAAAATCTTTGTAAAAAACTATGGTCAGAGAAGTAAGAGCGATAGGCCAGTTAAAGCCTTTGATAAGCATGCCCAATCTCTGTATAAGCGCTGGCCCAATCTGACCTTTTGGCAGGTTAATCAGCATTGTGATTAAAATACCTACGGTCAGGGCAAGTGGGAAAAATACCTTACAGGCAACGCCTAAAAAAATGGCGACAATAAATGGGGAGGCGGCTATAAGTACTTTTACTATTATCTGTCTTTTACCGTTGCGAACCGGTTCCGTCATCTCAACAACCGAACGGGGATATTTCCTGAAAAGCATAATTATGGCCATAACGATTGCAACGAAGATAACCGGCCCGGCAAAACCGAGGTAGCGGGCGATGCTGATTCCGGTAATCCCAGATGCCAGAACAATCGCTGCATTGAAGGGATTAACCAGAACGATAAGGTGCCGGTAAAGAAGATTCGACATGGCCAGTTCAGTCGGGGGCATGTTAAGTTTACGACCCGTTTCTTCTACCATTGGAGCTGACAGAATTGCTCCACCCGGTATGGTTGAGAAAAGCGATATGGAAGCCGGTAAGACCATAATTAAAATCCGCGGATCCCTGATCAAAAGACGCAAATTATCGACAAGCTGTGACATTGCTCCTATCTTATGGTGCAGATGCCCCAACATGGTAATGGCCAGGACCATTGTAACCAGGTAAAAAGCAGTAAAGCTTGTTGCAGATTTGTACAATACAGCCAGATTATCGGATAACGAATCACCGTTCGTAATGGCCAGAACAATGATCGCCATGGGCAGCACATAATACATTTTCCAGCCTTTACGGATGAAGAAGATAATTATAAAGATCGATATAATTACGCCTGCTCCTTCAAGAGCGGCCGGGTTAATAAAGTTCATCAGAGGGCTCCTTCATGTTGATTCTGAAACCGACATTAAATATCATATACAAAAAAAGCCGGGTGGACAAGTAAAGAATTGTTGAGGTCACTACAAATCTTCAAATATTTTTATAAACAGCAGGCCATGTTATACTTAAAGTAGTTTATATTCCGCCGAGGTGTAATGATGGAGAGCAAATTTGTTTCAAGAGCCCTTGAGGAAAACCTCGCTCAAACCAAACAGGAAGCAGCTGAGCTTCCCGAAGAGCACAGTTGGTTTGTATCCCTGTCATCTGGCTACTGGGGTATTCATAAGCGGACTAAAGAGCTCTTTATTGAATATAACCACCCTCATCCGGATAATTCATATATAATTGAAAATCTGCATACAATCAGCCTCAATGATTTATGGCTCTACAGTTCGGTCGCTGATGGCGAAAGAGCATTGGGCTTTCTGGTATCAATCTTCGAGGAACTCATGGATCAAAATTTAAATTTCCAGCAGCGTGAGCAACTGATCAAGTCGGTTTTTAAATTTATTGACAGGCTGATCAACGAGGAGCACTACCCACCCTCGGCAGTGTACAGGTGTCTGCAAATTATTGAAAAAGGAATTGATCAACATGAAATTATTTATCTGCGCAATGCCGGCTATTTTAAAAAATACTTGTACAGGGCTGCGGTTGTTCCTGAGTTTACGGAGACTGTATGCAGATTAACCAAAGATGTTTTACGCAGAAGCCTTTCATACTGGACCAGAACTTCAAACATTGAAGACTGGTTTGAAAGTAAAGCTGAGCTGTTTCAACCAATTTATCATGAGAAGATTAAATTAGTTGGACAAGACTTTTATTCCCGACTGGAAGCTCAAATCGATAATTCCGAAGAGTGGGAAGATATTGAGTCCAATCTCTTTTTTAACGACATAGCAAATCATTTCCGCCAATTCAGTGAAGAATTTAATCTATCAGTCGAAAAAACCTATTACCTGGTTTACCTCCTTCATCTACCGGGTATGATCCAGCTTAAAAAGCACTTGCTATACGACTTGAACCGGCTGATCCGAACTGCTCTAAAAGAGCTGAAAGGTGAAGAGATAATTCATTATACAGGGATGCTTTTTAACCTTTTTGCTGAGTTAAAAGAGCAGCAGACCGATACAGTTCTGGATTGTTTGTTTACACTGGGTAAGGAAATAGTCAGTATCGACTCTCCGAAGATTACCGCTCATTTTATTCAAAAGCTGCTAGAATTCGGATTCGTTTACCCCGGTGAAATAGAAATTACCAGTGACTGGGAAATTAAGGCAAACAGCAACCATGTCAAAAATATCCGAATCTGGCTTGAGTTGATCGGAACATCACCATACAAGTTTAAGAAACTTCTCTCTGCTCTTGTTGTTAACCTTAAACTGGGAGGTATCTTTATTGCCGACACGGACCTCTTTCAGCGTGATGTGACAAAATTACTAAATGCAGATATCGGAAGTGTTTACAAACAGGTTAAACAGTTAGCCCGGGTCTTCCCCGTATATTTCAACGAGATCGGAGCGGAAGGAAAACTCAGGGAAGTCAGTACAATAATAGATGAAGTAGCCGGTCGGCAGGATTACATGATCCACTTTGTACGCAAACAGGTTCATACCGAAAGTAACAACACTCATATTATACTGGTTAACCGGGTGGCCGAATACTGGCTAAATGGCAATCCTGAGATACTGAAACCGATTCTGCCCAATGATGTTTATAACGCACTTGATCAGCAAAGTGATTATTTTACCGGGGTCAACTTTCTGATGAAGGCGATCTGCCAACATTACGAGGTTGATCATGAAGAATTTTTAAAACTTCCCGAGGAAGATATAATCTCCTTTTTTGCAGACTATCCATCAAAATATGACCGCGACAAGAAGCGAATAAATTATCTTTATCAGTTAAACAGCCTGCTGCTTGAAAAATATTCTTTCGAGACCAGGGACGTTACGGGAATACTGCAGCGCAGCCGGTTTTTCACCAACAAAGATATTGAAAAACTCGAAGTGCTGCTGCAGCAAAACCAGGACCGCAAAGCGCTCGAGCTGGTGTATGGTTTTATGGCTATTCTTAAAGAGGTAATTATAAGCAGCGAGCCAACGGAAGCAATCGAAACTATTTATTACAAGAGGCATATTGCCGTCGGTATACCCTCTATGTATGGACAGTACAAGGAACCGAAGTTTGAGGCGCTCGGATTGATGTACAGATTAGAGCAGGTTGCATCAAAACTTATGGAGAAGATTCTCGAAGAAATCAAACTTGAGTATATCTCGGCCAAAACGCTCAAAGAAATTTATGAAACACTTGAGTTATTCAAAACCGGCCTGGAACTGGATGGGGTAGTCAACCAGAATTTTAATTCAACCCTGGAAATGTTTCGATACAGCCTTACCTCAACGAGTGTAACCCTGAGCCAGTATATGAATATATTCCGGTTTATGGCCCAACATATTAAAGAACTGATCAATGAATATTTTATCAGGGTATACGATGAAACAATCAATATAGTTATTCCACAGATCTTTGATTCTGAACCGGAAACTGTCGCCAGGGAATCAGAGAAATTCTACAGAGATATCCTTAGCTCAGCTTTTCTTGTGCAGGAACTGGATCAGTTTATTTCCGAATCACTGAACATGATCAATAACATGCTGGAGAATTACTCGGAAGCCCATATTTATAACATGATGACCTATAACCCTGATTTAGCGGCAAGCCCTTTGAATCGTGAAACACAGATGATTGACAACCAGGTTTTTCTGGGCGCCAAGGCCTATTATTTGAAAAAGCTTATTAATTATGGGTTGCCGATTCCCCCGGGATTTGTCCTTACTACCGAAGTATACCGGCACAGGGAAACTATTTTCGAACATCCCTATATGAGTCTTGAACTGGATAAAATCATCACAAAATATCTAACTGACCTGGAGAAATTAACAAACCTGAAGTTTGGTAGTCCTAAAAAGCCTATCCTATTGTCGGTGCGTTCCGGTACAGCCATTTCGATGCCCGGAGCAATGAGCACTTTTCTCAATGTGGGAATGAACGATCAAATTGCTGATGCTCTCGATAAAAGCAGGGAAACAGCCTGGATGGGCTGGGATTCATACCGCCGGTTTATTCAGAGTTGGGGTATGTCGCATGGCATTGAGAGAGATTGTTTTGATGAAGTAATGTCGTCCCTTAAAAATAAGTACGGAGTTGATCGGAAATCTAATTTTACCTCTATCCAGATGAAAGAACTGGCCCTGGAATATAAGAAGGCGCTGAATGACCATGGTGTATTTATTATTGAAAATCCCTTTGAACAGCTCAAACAGGCGATAAATAATATTTTCAAATCATGGTCATCACCGAGAACAATAGCCTATCGCAAACATCTGCAGATTGCCGATGAATGGGGGACAGCTGTCCTGGTTCAGAAAATGGTTATGGGCAATCGCTCAAAGCGCTCCGGATCAGGAGTGGCCTTTACTCATAATCCTAAATTAAAAAAACCGGGGATTAACCTTTACGGTGATTTTACTCTGTGCAGCCAGGGTGAGGATATTGTTGCCGGGCTCGTCTACCCTCTGCCGATTTCTGAAAGTCAGCGTACTGAAAACTTTGTTGAAAGTGAAATATCTCTGGAAACCAGTTTTCCAGGAATTTTTAATCGTTTACGGGAGATCGCTGTTCAATTAATCGAAGAGTACGGGTTCAATAATCAGGAAATTGAATTTACCTTTGAGTCGGAAGATCCGACAGATCTTTACATCTTACAGATCCGGGAACAGAATATTATACAACAGGAAAAAATGATGATTTTCAGCACTCCAGTTGAAGAAATGCAGTTCATTGGGCGGGGTATTGGAGTCGGCGGTGGCTGTCTCAGCGGCATGGTCAGCTTTGACATGGAAGACCTGCAGATAAACAGAAAACAATGGCCTGAAGAGAAACATATATTGATCAGGCCTGATACCGTACCTGATGATATCCAGATGATTTTTATTTGTGATGGCCTGGTTACAAGCCGTGGGGGAGTTACTTCTCACGCCGCCGTGGCAGCAGAAAAACTTGGAAAAGTATGTGTGGTAAATTGTAAAGAGCTGATGGTTGACGATCGCTTAAAGCAATGCCTGATTAACGGTTTTAAAATCAGGGCCAGGGATAAGATATCAATTGACGGCAGGGTAGGCAGTATTTATGCCGGCAGCTACCCCGTGCAGTATATAAAATAGTGAAGGAGTAAAAATTATGGACAAAAAACTGAAGAGTAAAAAACCACTTGGGATTAACGGAGTAGGTCGGATTGGAAAGCTGACTCTCTGGAATCATTTGAATACAGGCCATTTTAAAGGATTCGTGATCAATACCGGTCGAAATGTGGGACGAACCCTTGAAGATCTTATCGATTATTTAATAAAAGATTCAACATACAGCTCATTGGATCGCTTTTTATATGGTTTTTCCGGTGGAAAAAACAAAATTAAGATAATAGACAGGGACGCCGGCCTGTTCAATATAAACGAAATACCGATCAAAGTTCTAACTATCGCGCGAAACCCGCGTGACATTAGCTGGTCCCGGGAAGGCGTCCAGCTTGTTGTAGAATGCACCGGTGTTTACACAGATCCGACAGCAGCTGCTGATATATCCGGTGGGAGCGTTCGGGGCCATCTGGAATCCGGTGCGGAAAAAGTAATTGTCAGCGCCCCGTTCAGAATAAAAGATGATGCCCAGCGGCTGCCTTCCGACAGCGGTATGTTTGTATATGGAGTTAACCACAATAAATATGACCCACAAGAACATCATATTATTTCTGCAGCCAGCTGTACAACAACCGGATTAGCTCATATGATAAAACCTCTTCTTGAAACCCGTGAGACATCGGAAATAATCACTGCTTCCATGTCAACAGTTCACGCTGCAACCAATAATCAAAACATCCTTGATGCAGTGCCAAAAAGCGGTACATCGGATTTACGGAAAACCCGTTCAGTATTCAATAATATAATTCTGACTACTACCGGTGCCGCCAGAGCCCTGGAAGAAGTCCTTCCTGAAATAAAAAGTATCGGTTTTATGGCAGATTCAGTGCGTATCCCCATCAATACTTCCTCGCTGATTATGCTTAATGTGACCTTCAGGACCAAATTGAATGATGCCGGAGAACCGATGGTTAACCGAAATGTTGTCAATGATATCTATCTGAAGGCTGCAGGTGGAGCCCAAAAAGGGATGGTAGTATTCAGTGATAAGCAGAATGTATCTTCGGATATTGCCGGTTTTCAGGCGGCAATCGTGATCGAAGGGGTTGAAACTCATACCAGAACGGGATTTATATCTTTGAATTCAGCAACACTCCAGGAATGTGGAATCCGGGAAGCCTGCGATATTAATATCCCGGTTACCCATGCGAAAATATTTGGATGGTATGATAATGAACTGGGCAGCTATGTTAACTTTTTAGGTAAGCTTGCAGTTTATGTGGATAAAAATATGCCTTAGCCCTGAACACTGCTTATTAAAATGACCACCCTTCAGGTTTTACCTGGAGGGCGGTGTTATCAGTTAAGCTGCGGTGGCGGCTTTATTATTTTTATTCTGCTTTCTCTTTTCTAAAGCAGTGAATATGATCGAGAAGGTTAACAGCTGAAGGATTAACTCCGGTACACCGTATTTAAAATCAGCAAAATAATCACTCCAACTGGCCGCCTGACCTATATCGGCCAGTGCATTTTGCATGAACAGGTGGGACCCCAACACACATAAACCGAATAAAACTGCAAATATCATCAACCAGGCCGTTTTTCTGGTTATTCATTATCGTTCACTCCTTCTTGATTATTGATTCCCCATGTATAAAATGCCTCTCCGGCATTCATCAATAATTTTAAAATGATCTGATCGGAGTTTTTCCCAAAAGAACCGGCATTGACCAACATGGCCAGGCCATGTGTGAAGATCCAGGTATATTGGATCAATACATCCTGACCGGATTCTTCCATCGCAGTTAGAGCTTTCGCTACATTACTGTCTGGACCAAACTCCCTGATGAAAGACTCTTTCATGCTAATTCCGTCCTCCAGATTTAACTGTTCCGGACTCTCAAGATAAAGAAAGCGAAACAGATATTGTTCATCACGGGCAAACGTTACATAACCGAATGCAAGATTCAGAAGTACATGTTCAGTGTATTTACGCTGCTGGTACTCCTGGAGGAGTTTACGGGCTTTAATTCTTAGCTCTTTTTCCAACTCTCCGACCGATCGTACGTGGGAATAAATCGGCATGGTTGAAGAGCCTAGTTTTTTTGCAATCGCCCTTGTCGATACGGAGGACCATCCTTCTTCACGGATCAACTCATAGGCAGCATCAACAATCTGGGAGCGGGAATAAACACTTGGCTGAATCATCGGGTAAACCTCCTTTGATAACATATGTTATACAATATAACTATTGTTATTATAAATAACACATGTTATTCTGTCAAGCCCACAAAAAAATATAAAAAGAGTGTTGTAAAATTCCATAAAGTGGAGTAAGATTTGATTCATAAGAGAAGGCTCTGTTACCAGAGCCTTAACTATTGAGTCTGGAGATGAATCAATTGGCAGTCAAGTCAAGACCTTTAAACCCGGCGCGGGTACTGGCCTTGGGGTTTATGGGGCTTATTTTAAGCGGTTCCTTGCTACTCTTACTGCCGCCGATGACAGAGGGTTCAGGTATAGCCTACATTGATGCCCTATATACGGCTGCTTCAGCAGTGTGTGTCACCGGCTTGGTAGTTGTCGATACAGGCACCTTTTACACTCCCCTGGGGCAAGGGGTGATCATGTTTCTAATCTTCTGCGGATCCCTCGGCTTTATGACGATGGCCACACTCATTTTTGTTTTCCTGGGAAGAAAAATTACATTAAGGGATCGTCTGCTGGTGAGAGAAGCATTAAACCAGGATTCAGTTGCCGGTCTGGTCAGGTTGGTTCTCACTGTTGTCAAAATGGCCATATTTTTTATCCTGCTCGGGACTATTGCCATGTCTATTCGTTTCGTTCCACAGCTTGGTATTGGCCGTGGTATATTTTTCTCACTATTCCATTCAGTTTCTGCCTTTGGTAATGCCGGGTTTGATATTTTCGGCAATTATACCAGCCTTACACTTACTCCTACTGATTACCTGGTTAACGGCACAATTATGGTTCTCTTCATCATCGGCGGACTCGGATTTACCGTGATCTTGGAACTGATCGGGCATTTCAGGCACCGTGAACGGATTTCTCTGCACAGCCGTCTCGTATTGATGATATCTTTGGTACTACTGGTTGGTGGTACGCTCATGGTTTTAACTCTCGAGTATAATAATCCGGCTACTATGGGAGCTTTACCTGCAGGCGGAAAGGTCTTTACAGCTCTTTTTACCGCAGCTACACCCAGGACGGCCGGGTTTAGCGTGCTCAATACAGCAGCTTTAACCTACCCGACGTTGCTGATTCTAATGGGCTTAATGTTTATCGGTGCTTCACCAACTTCCACCGGAGGCGGGGTTAAAACCACCACTTTTGGTATTGTATTTTTCACTTTCCTTAATATGATCAGGGGGCGACAGGAACCGGTAGTCTTTTCACGTGTCTTTTCATTAAGTCAGATAATGAAGGCAATATCGATTATGAGTGCGGCCATCGCCCTCATCTTTGTCGCTACTTTTGTAATGACCATCTTTGAAGATCATGAATTCAGCGCCCTGCTTTTCGAGGCATTTTCTGCATTCGGCACTGTGGGCTTAAGCAGGGGGATCACTCCTGATTTAAGCTCTGCCAGCAAGATAGCTCTTATCCTGACTATGTTTGGTGGTCGTATAGGCCCCCTAACCCTGATGGTTGCTTTAGCCAGGCGTAGGGAGGCTGATGTTTTACATTACCCGGAAGAACATATCTTAATCGGTTAAATACGTAGCAAAATATTGATGGAGGTCCTTAATTTGAAAAAGTCTTTTTTGGTAATTGGCGCTGGACGTTTTGGCAAAAGTGTTGCCCGAACACTTTGCGATGCCGGCCATGATGTTATGGTGGTTGATAAGGATGAAACCTTAGTTCAGCAGATCAGCAGTGACGTAACGGATGCAGTTTCTGCTGATATCACTTCCGAAAGTTGCGTTAAAGCCCTTGGCGTAAGAGATTTTGATGCAATTGTATTAGCCATTGGTTTTGATGTGCAGGCCAGTATAATGGCTGCAATTCTGCTGATCGAAAAGGAAGCCAGGTATATTGTGGCTAAAGCTCAGACAGACCTTCATGGTAAAGTTCTGGAAAAAATCGGTATAAACAGGGTAATTTATCCGGAGCGTGACATGGGGCAAAAAATCGCCCGCAGCTTAATTGCACCGACCATTATTGACATGATCGAGCTGTCGGATGATTACAGTGTTGTGGAAGTAAAGGCACCGGCTGAGATGGTCGGTAAAACGCTGTTGGAACTCAACCTGAGAGCGCGCTACGGCGTCAGCGTCATTGCTTTCAGACGCAATAACGGGGGCAGCACGAATATTTCACCTGTTGCCGAAGATGTTGTTGAAGCAGGCGATATAATCGTCGCTATTGGTGAAAACAAACAGCTGGAGAAACTGGACTGGGTATAAAATACCCGGTGCCAGAAAGGCGGATAAACCATGCATATCATTATCGTCGGTGGAGGAGGGGTTGGCTATCAGTTGGCGCAGCACCTCTCTGAAAATAACCAGGATATAGTGGTAATCGAAAAAACTGAAGAGAAGGCCAGGCGGTTCAGGGAGTCGCTCGATGTTATGGTTCTCGAAACAAACGGGGCCAGTGCGGCAACCCTGGAAATGGCCGGTATAAAAAATGCCGATATGCTCATAGCTGTTACCGATCTTGATGAGGTAAACATCATTGCCTGTATTCTGGCCAACCAGTACGGCGTACCGCAGATAGTCTGCCGGATACGCAACCCGGAACATATGGATGACAATTTTGGTATCAGTCCCAAGAAATTGGGAATCAGCGCTGTAATCAACCCCGAGCAGGTTGCTGCCACAGAGATTTCGAAGATGCTTCATTTTCCTGATGCCAGTGAGGTGGAATATTTCACGCAGGGGAAAGTGCTGATGGTAGGTGTTACTGTTGGAGAAGAGGCAGAAATAACCGGTGTGCCTTTACACCAACTGCCGATGAATAATACGGAGAGTATTATTGTTGGTATCAGCAAACCTGGTGGAAAGTTCATTATACCTGACGGCAATGATATCATCGAGCCGGGCAGTAAAATTTATTTGATTGGGAAGAGTCAGGCTTTAAAAGATATAAGCATGCTGCTTCATCATGAAAAAACCAGGATCAACCAGGTAACGATCCTCGGTGGAGGGATGGTCGGCCGTCAGCTGGCTTTGCAGCTTGAGTCCAGCCGCCAGCCTTTCAGAGTAAAGCTAATAGAAAAGGATGCCAAACGCTGCGAGGAGTTAAGCAGGGAGCTAAAGGATACTCTAATCCTGCATGGGGATGTTACAGAATATGCCATGCTGAAAGAGGAGGACATGGAAAGTTCCGATGCAGTGGTTGCCACAGCTGGAGATGATCGTAATAATATCGTATCAGCCCTTTTGGCGCAGAGATTTGGCGTTAAAAAGATTATCTGTGAAGTAAAAAAGCCTCAGTATGTATCTGTTTATAATACATTAGGTATTCATTGTTTAATCAATCCCAGAATGCTGGCTGCTGCCCAGATCTTGCGCTTGACCAAACAGGAAGAAGTGGTCGCGCTTTCCATGGTTCAGGGTGAAAAAGCTGAAGTTCTCGAAGTGGTTTTGCCTGAAACTGCAAGGGCCGCTTATGAAAAAATTAAGGATTTGCATCTTCCGAGGGGAATGATGATCGGATCAATCGTCCGTAATAGTGATGTTTTGGTTCCAGATGGAGACACTTTGTTGTATCCGGGAGATCACCTGATTATTTTTTCACTTCCGAAAACAGCTCACAAATTGGGCCGTTACTTTACTAATGTTAAGCTTTGATCGATTTAATTTATTAATGGTGAATGGTTTATTATAAAGCAGTTTTTTGTAGTTGATAAACTGCTTCTTTTTTTTCAGGAAGCCTCCATTATGATAATATATTTATCATGCTATGTTCAGGTTCAATTATGATTAATCAGCATCATACCCAGCGAAAGGATTGAAGGAATGAAACTCATGGATAAACCAATCGTGACAATAGCCGGCTGCTCGAAATATCACGAAGAGGAATTAAATACTGCTGTAAAAAAAATACTTGAGCCTTTCGGGGGTATCAGATCGATTGTGGCTCCCGGCAAGAAGGTTCTTCTGAAACCGAACCTGCTGGCTGCTGCTACAGTGTCCGAAGCAGTAACTACACACCCCATGTTGATCAAAGTGTTAACAGATT
The DNA here is from genome assembly GCA_033549065.1 of Bacillota bacterium. Classification (NCBI taxonomy): domain Bacteria; kingdom Bacillati; phylum Bacillota; species Bacillota bacterium. Next base: position 60,884 of record JAWSUE010000003.1, on the reverse strand, counting down.
TGATTAATACAGCCGGTGGGCAGGTCTTTGTGGGCGACAGCCCGGGAAACGACAAGCAGGCAGAGGCCCTGAAAAGTTCGGGAATCCAACAGGTGATTGACGAAACAGAAGCAGATGTGCTTCCATTCAAAGAGATAAGTTACAAAAAGGTTAACGGTTTTAAGGAAAGAAGCATTCCGCTGGCAGCAGAGCTGGATGAGATTGATCTTATATTTAATGTTGCCAAGCTGAAGACTCATGCCCTGACAGGGCTGACCGGGGCAGTTAAGAATGTTTACGGCTGTATCCCCGGTAATTTTAAAAAACGTTATCACCTTGAACATCCCCTTCCGCTAGATTTTTCACGTTTATTGATCGATATTTACCTCGCGGTTAAACCGGCATTTTCAATCATTGATGCTGTGATCGGCATGGAAGGGCCGGGGCCGAGAAAAGGTAAACCAAAACAGATTGGCCTGCTCATGGCTTCTCCAAACGGCATTGCTCTTGATAGTGTGGCCGCTGAAATAACGGGCTTTAAACCTGAACAGGTAACGACTATTGCTGCTGCACGTGAACTTAAATTGAGCGGCTCAAATCTTGCTGATATTGAGATTAGAGGGTTGAGTTTGGAACAAAGCCGGGTTAAAGATTTTGACCGGGGTCCGGCCGGTTCAGGAAAAGTAAGCCGGATGATTGCCTCTTTTCCGATTTCGTATATCAGGAACATGCTTTATGCCCGCAGACCCTATCCCGTGGTTTTTTCCGGTGAGTGCACGAGCTGCGGTATATGTGCGGAGGTTTGTCCGGCCCAGGTAATTGAGTTAAAACTCGGTATACCCGATATAGACCAGTATGAATGTATACGCTGTTACTGCTGCCAGGAACATTGTGCCCAGGGAGCGATCAAAGTGAATGGGAAATAAGTCGGGAGCCTGACCTTATTGGAGCTTCGAAATATTTGTGATATAGTAATTTTACAACTTTTTTCTCTTGCAGAAACCCCGGAGGTGTAGATTTTGAAGGTTTTGGTCAGCGATGCCCTTTCTGAAGAGGGCTTGAAAATACTGGAGGAGTTTGCGGAGGTATCCTATCAACCTGATATTACCCCCGAGCAGCTGATAAGTGAAATCGGCACTTATGATGCGCTGTTGGTTCGGAGCAGGACTAAAGTCAATGCCCATGTTCTTGATGCCGGAAAGAATTTGAAAGTAATCGGCCGGGCCGGTGTGGGAGTTGATAATATCGATCTCGATAAGGCGACCGAGAAGGGGATTATTGTAATTAATGCACCTCATGGAAATACAATTTCAACAGCAGAACTGGCCATAGCTCACCTGACATCCATGGCCAGAAATATAACCGAGGCTAATCGCTCGGTTAAATGCGGTGAATGGAAGCGGTCTGAATATACCGGAGTAGAACTTAATAAAAAGATTCTCGGAATCATCGGTGTCGGCCGTATCGGTAGTGAAGTGGCCCGTCGGGCGAGGGCGATGAACATGACAACCGTGGGCTACGATCCCCATATTTCTGCTGATCAGGCAGAAAAAATCGGTATCACCATGGTAACGCTGGAAGATTTGTTGAAGCAATCAGATTTTATTACCCTGCACCTGCCTTTGAATGCTTCCACACAACATATTATTGGTGAGAAAGAATTTGCCATGTTAAAACCGGGGATCCGGATTATTAACTGTGCCCGCGGCGGTTTGATCGATGAGCAAGCTCTTTATGAAGCATTAAAAAAAGGCCGGGTGGCAGGAGCAGCGCTTGATGTATTTGAACAGGAACCCCCGGAAAATTGCAATCTGCTTGAGTTGGATAATGTAATTGTTACCCCACACCTGGGAGCGCTGACCCGCGAAGCACAGGAAAATGTTGCCCTTCAGGTATCGGAGCAGGTAATTAAAGCTCTTCGGGGAGAACCGATTGTATCTGCAGTTAACGTTCCCGCCCTAATGCCGGAAACCAGGGCAGTTTTGGAACCCTATCTGCCGCTGACAAGAATTCTGGGCAGTTTTTATCTTCAGATGTTCGGTGGATCAGTTGATGAGATCGAATTAACTTATAGTGGTGAAGTATCTACTTTACCCTTGGCACCATTGACAACATCCTGCCTGATCGGATTTCTGCGCCATGTCGTCGGGGATGATGTAAACTGGGTCAACGCGCCGTATATTGCCAGGGCAAGGGGTATAGCCGTGAGGGAAGTTTCTACCACAGAAGTTAAAAATTACAACAACCTGATCACAATGAGCGCCCGTTCAGGCCAGGAACAACACCACATCTCGGGAACACTGCTTAATAATGAAATGCGCATTGTAAGAGTAGATGATTACCGGATTGAAATTATTCCCGAAAAGTATATGCTTATTACTACTCATCATGACAAACCGGGAGTGGTCGGAAGAATCGGGACACTTTTAGGCAATGAAAATGTAAATATTGCTTCAATGCAGTTGGGCAGGGTGGAAGCCGGCGGAGAAGCTATGATGGTACTTCAGGTTGACGAAAAGATGAAACCCGAAAAGGTTGCGAAAGTCAGAGATCTTGATATTATTGATACAGCGAGGTTTATTGTATTGGAAAATATTGTATACAGGAGTGCAAAATTAATCTGAAAGAGGTGTGTATGATGGTTAAGGTATATTCGCTTAGCACATGCCCGTGGTGCAAAAAGGTGAAGAAACTGCTTGATGATCATGGAGTCGAATATGATGTTGTAGAAGTTGATCTGGCTGAAGGTGACGACCAGAAACAGGCCTTGGCTGAAGTAGAAAAGTTGACCGGAAGGCGCTCATTCCCGGTTACCGTGATCAACGATCAGGTTATACAGGGATTTAAAGAGGAGGAAATTAAAGGGGCGCTTGACAGTGAAGCATAAAATATATTGTGAAGTCTGCCGTGTTTCGTTCATTTATAACGGCGAACCTGAGGTAGGCAATAAAGTTGTATGTACTGTTTGCGGCGCTGAGCTGGAAATCCTCGAAACAGAACCTGAGGTTAAAGCATCCCGTTTTGCCCAGGAACCCGAGGTTGAAATGCGCAACAGGGCTGAAAACTATGCCCGCCTGCGAGGTTACATTTTCAACGAGGATAAAGAACTGGTGATGGAAGGCTTAATAGAAAAGAATAGACTCTTTGGCGATTTTTACTGCCCATGCCGTTTTGAGAATATCCCGGAAAATGTTTGCCCCTGTCTTCCGACCAGGATGAACGATGTACGCAAGTATGGAAAATGCTACTGAAACCTTTTCCACCTCAAGGGGTGAGTTTCACTCCTTAGACCTGACAGTTTTAGCTTTATTAGAAGCATATAATACATCAATTAATTTAAATGATTCGGATAGCGAGGATATTGAAGAATGAAACTTGATTTTGTTCGCGGTCACATGGGCGGCAACCTGATCATACTGCTCAGGGGGGATCAAATTCCCGTGGGACGTGAATTGGAGATCGCCGTTAAACTGATGGAACCTAATTACCTGCATGCCCATGAAGCAGGAATTCTATATCCTGCCGGTAACCCGGGTGAAATTGATGTTAAAATTGCCGAACCGACAATACCATGTTTTATCAGTGCCTGTGGTGGTTTTACACAGGTTCTGGGAGCTGCGCTGATCGAAACCGAGTTGGGAGATTTATTCGGTGTTGACCGATCTGGAATTACTTCCGAGGTAATGCTTCATACAGAATGCGGCCCAACGGCACTTTCAATAGAATCTGCTAAAGGTAAAGCCGTCAGGGTAAGAACTGTTATGGAATGTTTCGTCAAAGAGTGTTATGAAAGAGGGGTCTTCCGGCTGATGCTTGATGGTTTGGAGGTAATGCGAGCCGGAAAGTTTTTGGTAATCAACGCTGACCAGTTTATCAAGAGGTATCCCGGTACAGAATTTATAACCTGGAATCAGAAAACAAGAGATACTATGCGGGATATTCAAAACCGGTTTTTATCTGAAACAGGAGAGGTTGAACCAAATGTTGCGCTTTACGACTGGCATCCTGAACGCAGAGGCAATATGCGGATAGTTTTTCCCCACTATGTTCAGGATGATATCTTTGAACCATCCTGTGGAACCGGTTCTGTCGCACTCGGCCTGGCCGTGTTAGCTGCCGGAGAGCTTGATCAGCAAAGTTCTGCAGCAGATGGTAAAGTTGTCCTCGAAATTGAATCGGGTGGCAGTATAGAGTTGGGTGGGCCTGATATAACTACCCTGGAAATGAAGATTGAATCAGGCAGGGTGGTTTCGGCAGTTTTTTCCCACAGCCTGGTAGAGATCACATCGATCGGCGAGGCAAGAATTTAAGCTTGTCCAATGCGTATAAAAGATAAACCGGCCCAAAAAGCCGGTTTTTTTCTGGATGATCAGACTTTTTTTAACCTGTTGTGTATATATATTATGGAAAGCCGAACTGGTGGTGCTAAATTGCAAAAGCTGATGCAGGAAATGGTAGAAACATACGGAGATCGGATTTATCGCCTGGCAATGCGTTATACCCGGGACAGCTACATGGCACAGGATCTCACACAGGAAACATTCCTGCGGGCTTACAAGCACCTGAATCGATTTGACCGAAGTAAACCGGCCGGGCCCTGGCTCTTCAAGATTGCCAATAACCTTTGCCGTAACTGGCTAAGAGACAATCGAGAGCTGCCGGTGGAAATGGTCGACGATCTGCAGGCTCCGGAAGAAGAGAGCCCCGAAAAGTATGTTTTGGAAAGGGAAGGGGAAGATGAACTGATTAAAGCGTTATATTCTCTGCCGCAGATGTATCGGGAAGTTTTACTGTTAAAGCATGTCGGTGAACTGAGTTACGCTGAGATTGGTGAAACCCTGGAACTGGAACCGAGTTTGGTTAAAAACAGGCTTTACAGGGGCAGAATGATGCTGAAAGAAGCGCTGGAGAAGGGAAGGGGATAACAAGATGAAAAATTGTCCGGACATACTGGTTATCCAATCTATTGTTGATGGGGAATGCACAGACGAACTTGTTCTGAATCATATTGAAATTTGCCCATCCTGCCGGCAGACCCGGCTTGAGATGCTTCAGCTATCAGTTGAGGCAGACAGGTTAAACTGTGCAGATAAACTGCCCGATAACTTCTTTGAAATCTTATCGGCAAGAATTAATCCCAAACCCTTTCCAGCCGCGATTGTGGCCGCAGTTATATTCGGCCTGGCCATTATCAGCGCTTATTTCCTGAATCCGGGGTACCTCGAGTGGTGGTTATCAGTCGGTATTACCCGCCAGTTTACAGTATTTATAGACGCTTTCCTCGGCCTTTTCTACCTTGGGCAAAGCCTCGGACCATTATGGCTTGTCCTGATCACGGCAGCCCTGGTAGGACTCGAAATATTAATATTAAACAGGTTAAAATTAGTGGAGGGATTGAAATGATTTTCAATAAAGTATTTAAAAAAAGAATGTTGGTTGTGACGTTATTCGTATTTGGTTTAAGCTTGTTAATTCCCGCTGCAGCTATTGCTCAGGGAGAATCAGTAATTAACGAAGATATAAACAAAGCAGCAGGCAGTCTGGAAATACCCCGCAATACCACTGTGAACGGAAATATCACCCTGAATCTGGGGGAATTAACTGTTGACGGCATTGTAAACGGTAATGTTAACAGCAATATGGGGCAGGTAACGATAAACGGCGACATTAATGGAAATGTTGATACCAATATGGGCCAGGTAGTTATCAACGGGAATGTTGCCGGAGACGTGAAAACCCGGATGGGAGAAGTCTTGATCAAAGGTTCGGTTGGCGGGAATGTATTTGCCGACCTGGGTGCAACCAATATTGATGGGACTGTTGGTGGCAGCATCGGCTCGGGATTTGGTGAGTTGAAGATTGCCGGAGCAGTAGCCGGTGATGTAAACAGTAAGGCCGGTAATGTTATTATAACCGGGATTGTAGAGGGCGACGTAATCCTCGAACAGGGAGTCGTTGAGCTGGGACCCAACGCAGTGGTATCGGGGAAGATCTCAGTAGGCCGCGGACTTGTTAAGCTTTCTAAAACTTCGGTTACCGGTCCGGTGGAAATTATTGAAGAAGTAACCCTTCAGGAATTTGAAGAATCTGACGGAAACGGTTCAGTAGATACCGGTTACCGCTTTGATGGGATAGATCAAAATTTTGTAGAAAGTATCGGGCGTCGCGTTGAAGAATCTGTAAACCGCGCTTTTCGCGATTCTAATTTCATGCCGCACATGTTCAGGAACCGGGACTGGGTCTTTTTCCCCTTTCCCTTCATGGGTTTCTCGGGCAGCAGTATAGCCCGGGGTGTGATCAACATGCTGATCATGTTTGCGCTTGCAGCTTTAACCTCAACTCTTTTCCCGAAACATGTCAGGGCTGCCGGTAACGCGATAACAGTGAAACCGGGACCGGTAATCGGCTGGGGAATCCTCGCCGCTGTTCTGGCCATACCGCTTATGATACTTCTGGCCATTACAATTATCGGGATACCGTTGATTATTGTGGAAATCCTCTTTCTTGCTGCCGCTGCCATACTGGGTTATACGGGACTGACCGGCCTCATCGGGAGCCGTATAATTAGAAATGAAGCAGTGGATAATGCCAATTCGCTCGGAGCGATTGCCCTCGGGGTTTTGATAATCGGATTGATCGGGATGATTCCGATTTTAGGCTGGCTCGTAACCCTGACCGTTTATATCCTGGCTATTGGTGCAGCATTGGTAACCCGCTTTGGGGCTTCCGATCCGGCTGAAACTGTTCAGGAGCTGCCGGGAGCATAACCTTAAACTTGTAACTTAAGGAATTCGAGCAGGTGGTCATTCATCTCGTTTGGGGTGATCACCTGCTTATATATTTCTACCCGATCTCCGAGATTGCTCAGGCTCGCCGGTATACTTGTTCCGGTTTCACTGGCCAGAATTGAGACCAGTTCCAGTTCGGAGTATTTATGATATTTTTCTTTTCCAAAGAGTGCTTCAACAACGCTGCCGGTAAACTTAAACGGGCTGGCCGTTGAAAGAATCACCGCGGGAGCAGAATCTGCTTCCTTGATATGGTACTTTCTGTATACTGAAGTGGCAACTGCGGTATGAGTGTCTATAAGGTAGTTATGATCGCGATAGGTAATGGCAATTTCTGCCAGTGATTCTGCATCATCGGCAAAATCGGACCAGAAAAGTTCCTGCAGTCTGCTCAACATTTTTGAATCAATTTTATATTCACCTTTGATCTTTAAATCGTTCATCCAGCGATTGATCCGATCGCTTTCATGTTCAGCAAGCTCAAAAAGCAGTCTCTCCAGGTTGCTTGAAACCAGAATATCCATTGAGGGGGAATTTGTCTGGTACAAGGGCCGGTTGCTCATATAGCTTCCTGTATTGATAAACTCTGACAATACATTATTTCTGTTTGAAGCACATATTAAGCGGTTTACCGGTAAGCCAAGCTGCCTGGCGTAATATCCGGCAAGAATATTACCGAAGTTACCGGTGGGAACGATGAAGTTAATTTTTGATCCCGGCACTATTTCTTTTTCTGCAATTAATTTAAAATAGGCATAGAAATAATAAACTATCTGGGGCAGCAGCCTCCCCCAGTTAATTGAATTGGCAGATGATAAGCTGTATCCCTGATTGTACAGGAAATCTGCCAGTTCAGCATTGTTAAAAATTTCCTTTACGCCTTTCTGGGTGTCGTCGAAATTACCCCGGACGGCTGCCACGCTCAGGTTACTGCCTTCCTGGGTAGTCATCTGCAGTTTCTGTATTTCGCTGACACCATTTTGGGGATAATAAACTAATATTTTCACTCCGGGCTTATCACGAAATCCTTCAAGCGCCGATTTGCCAGTATCTCCCGAAGTAGCTGTCAGAATTACAATTTCTTTTTCTGTTCCGGTTACTTTTAAGGCTGAGTGTAACAGATAGGGCAGCACCTGCAGGGCTATATCTTTGAATGCACAGGTAGGGCCGTGCCAGAGTTCAAGGTAAAATAGATTATCGCTTACTTTTTTAATGGGTGTAATGTCATAGTGGGTAAAATTATTTCTTTCGTATGCCCCGCTGATAGCATTTTCCAGGTCCGTTGAATTGAAATCCGTAAGAAATCTATTAAATATTGTCTTGGCCAGAGTTTGATAATCTCTGGTATAGATTTTTTCCAGATCAAAAGGAAACAAATTTTCGGCAGGCACGAAAAGGCCTCCGTCAGGGGCAAGTCCCCTGATTATTGCTTCTGCAGAACCGATATTACTGGTGCTTCCCCTGGTACTTTTGTAATTCATTATCCCACCTCGATCTTGTTAAATACAGGTTGCTTCAATTCGTCGAAAAGGAGGTGAAATCCTTTATAGGCGACTTTCATACTTGACAAAAATCCCGATAAAAGGTATTTTCAGTGAAACTATCCACGATTATCTACATAAATCCATCAATATTTTTCAAGGAGTGTGAGCAGGACTTGAAATTTCTTGTTTTGGTCGGTGACGGTATGGCTGATTACCCGCATGAAAAATTTAATGGTCTGAGCGCTTTACAGTTTGCACGGACCCCAAATTTTGACCTTCTGGCCAGGGAGGGCACCCTCGGTCTCTGCCAGACTATCCCGGAAGGTCTTCCTCCGGGAAGCGATACTGCCAATCTATCCGTAATGGGTTATGACCCGTTAAAGTATTATACCGGTCGTTCGCCTTTTGAAGCATCAAGCCTGGGAATAAACCTGAGTCCGGAAGATGTATCATTTCGCTGTAACCTTGTAACACTATCAGATGATGAACCATACAGTGAAAAAGTAATGACTGATTACTGCTCCGGAGAAATATCAACGGAGGAAGCTGATCAGCTGATCAGTCTGGTCAGTAAAGAACTCGGCACTGGCGAAATTGATTTTCATACAGGGTTTCGATACAGGCATATAATGGTTTGGCATGGTGGGCCTGATCAGTGGGATGTAACTCCACCCCATGATATTAGCGGAAAGAAGATCGGCTCTTACCTGCCTTCAGGTCCCGAAGGGCCGGCAGTTGTGAAGATGATGCAGCAAAGCTACGAACTGCTGGCCGGACATCCGATCAATAAGAGCCGTGTTGAAAGAGGCTTCAACCCGGCCAATTCGATCTGGATCTGGGGTAACGGAAAGAAACCTTTACTGCCTTCATTCTTTGATAAATATGGGCTGTATGGAAAAGTAATATCTGCTGTGGACCTTGTTAAAGGGATCGGCCTTTTTGCAGGATTGAAACCGGTTGCTGTTGAAGGGGCAACCGGCTATATTGACACAAACTACAGGGGAAAAGTTGAGGCTGCTTTAAAAGCCTTCGATAACGGTACCGACTTTGTTTACCTGCATATTGAAGCCCCCGATGAATGCTCCCATCGTTTTGAAGCTGAAAATAAGATTAAAGCTATTGAACTGATTGATAATGAGGTTTTGAAAGTGCTCAGGGAAGCGCTTGAATTTAAAGGAAATGACTTTAGTATATTGTTAGTTACCGATCATGCCACCCCACTTGCCCTGGGAACCCACACCAGGGAACCCGTTCCCTTTGTAATATTCCGCAGTAATAAGAAGGATTCAAATCCTGAGAATAGTTTTGATGAAGAGAGCGCGGCCAATACGGGAGTACATATCAGGGAAGGTTTCCGCTTAATGGATTATTTTCTTAACCAAGATTAATCATTCAACATCTGGAGGTTTTCAAAATGGCCGACAACCTGGTTTTCAAAATCATCAAAGAGCATCTCGTTTCCGGAGATTTCAGCGGTGAAGGTGAAATCGGTATCCGCGTTGATCAAACTTTAACTCAGGATGCAACCGGAACAATAGCATATCTTCAGCTTGAATCGATGGGACTTGATAAGGTCCGTACCGAGTTGTCGGTAAGCTATATAGATCATAATACTCTGCAGAGCGGGTTTGAAAATGCAGACGACCATCGCTATCTTCAATCGGTTGCCGCCAATTACGGGATCTGGTTTTCCAGGCCTGGAAACGGCATTTGCCACCAGGTTCACCTGGAAAGATTTGGTGTCCCCGGTAAAACCCTGCTCGGCTCGGACAGTCATACTCCCACGGCGGGGGGACTGGGTATGCTGGGAATCGGAGCCGGGGGGCTTGATGTTGCCGTGGCTATGGCCGGTGGACCATTTTATCTATCTTTACCAAAAGTAATCAAAGTAAACCTGGTTGGAGAACTGCCCTCCTGGGTCGGGGCGAAAGATATTATCCTGGAGCTGCTTCGACGGCTTTCTGTTAAAGGTGGCGTGGGCAAAGTAATCGAATATGGTGGTCCCGGTATTGACCATTTGTCGGTTCGTGACAGATCTACAATCACCAATATGGGAGCTGAACTGGGGGCAACATCCTCCATATTTCCCAGTGATGAGGTCACCCTGGATTTCTTAAGAAAGCAGGGCAGGGAAGAAGTTTGGAAACCGCTTGCTCCTGAATCGGGAGCACATTACGATGAAGAAATAACGATCGATTTAAGCAGTCTTGAACCGCTTGTTGCCATTCCGCACAGCCCCGACGCGGTGAAAAAAATTAGTGAGGTTGAGCCGATAGCAGTTGATCAAGTTGCTGTCGGGAGTTGTACCAACGGTTCGTACAGCGACCTCCGACTTTTGGCAGCAATCATGGGTGATAATGTTATACATCCAGGGGTTAGCTTAGTTGTCTCGCCCGGCTCTAGGCAGACTTACTTAACTTTAGCCCGGGAAGGGGTAATGGAAAAACTGGTATCTTCAGGGGCAAGAATTCTGGAATCAGCATGCGGTCCCTGTATCGGCATGGGCCAGGCTCCTTCATCAGGGGGAGTTTCTGTTCGAACATTTAATCGTAATTTTCGTGGACGGAGCGGAACGGCAGATGCACAAGTATATCTTGCCGGACCTGCTGTTGCCGCTGTTGCAGCACTTAAAGGTTTTTTAACTGATCCCCGCGAGATCGGTTCCTATCCTGATCTGCCTGATGAATCACCCCCGGTCATCGATGATCGGATGTTAATCCCTCCAAGAAAAGAGAATGACCCACCGGTTGAAGTGCTTCGTGGTCCAAATATAAAACCGCTACCGTTAAACAAACCTTTACCGGAAAATTTGAAGGTCAGGGTAGCTTTGATTGTGGGAGACAACATCACAACCGACGATATTACCCCGGGAGGTTCGAAAGTACTGCCGCTGAGATCAAACATACAGGCGCTCAGTGAATATGTATTTGACGCTCTGGACAGCAGCTTTACTGATCGGGCAAAAGAATTTAAAAGCAGTATTATCATTGCCGGGGATAATTACGGGCAGGGCTCAAGTCGGGAACATGCTGCCCTGGCCCCCATGTTCCTGGGAGTAAAAGCGGTAGTGGCCAAGTCTTTTGCCAGGATCCATCACTCCAATCTGGTCAATTACGGTATTATCCCCCTGGTCTTCAAGAATCCCGGTGATCATGAAAGATTTAATATCGGCGACCTGCTGGTTATCGATGATGTTTATGCTCAGCTATCGGGGGGCAACACGGTAATCATCAGGGCAGAAAGCGGTTCTGAAATAGAAATCGGTCACAATTTATCAGAAAGACAGATCGAGATAATCAGGGTTGGAGGGCTGCTTAATTTAACCCGCGGGGATAAGCGCTGACAGCGACAGCAAAAGCACAGGCGAAAGGCGGTTCATGGGTAAGTGAAAGAGCAACCTGGTTAATACCTTTCTCTTGAGCTATTACATGGGCTTTCCCCAGCAAATTAACTTCAGGCTGATGACCGGAGGATGTTATAATTTCAACTTCATTCAGTTCTGCCGGTCCTATACCACAGCCAAGGGCTTTGAGAACCGCTTCCTTTGCTGCGAAACAGGCCGCGAGAGTGGAGATCCTTGCTCCGCGGTGCATGAAGATTTCTATCTCTCTTGTGGTAAAGATCCTCTTTAGAAATTTTTCACCATACCGGCTGTATACTTTCTCAATACGGTCAATAGAGATCAGATCCACCCCAATACCTGCCAACAAAGAATTCACTCCCAGTAATGCCCGTTTATTGAAGATTATAAACTATTTTAACGCACATTGAAAATTCATTAAATACCTTGCTTTTTATACTAGGTTATGGTAATGTGATATCGAAATTACGCCCTGATTTTCAGGGTCATTTTAGGAGGTTGTTTTTTAATGCAGGGTAAGGTCAAATGGTTTAACCCCGAAAAGGGGTACGGCTTCATCGAAGTCGAAGAAGGTAAAGATGTTTTCGTTCACTATTCGGAGATTCAGGAAGAAGGGTTCAAAACATTAGAGGAAGGCCAGGCTGTTGAATTCGAAATAGTCGAAGGAAACCGCGGGCCGCAGGCGGCAAACGTGGTTAAGATATAATCTTTCCGGCTTGACCATAGTTATAAACTTAAATACGTTTGATTTTATCAGCCGGCAGTTATTGCCGGCTTTTATTTTAATTACCTGTTGACACCGGAGTTCTCCGGTGTTATTCTTTTTTTTGGATAATCCCGAGTTTTTTAGTCGGAATTTATAAGGAGCTATATCAATCACCATGAAACTATCAGCCAGAGTAGAATATGGTGTCCGGGCCATGGCGGTATTAGCTTTCCACTACCTTTCAGATCCAGTTCCATTGCGAGAGATAGCTGGCCAGGAGCGGATTTCCCTCAAATTTCTCGAACAAATTTTCCCTGACTTGAGAAAAGCACGATTAGTGTCAAGCGTCCGGGGTGTCCATGGCGGTTACATGCTTTCCAGACCGCCTTCGGAAATCAGGGTCGGCGATATTGTCCGCGCGGTTGAAGGTCCCATAACCCCGGTCAACTGTCTTGCCGATGATAATTCCGATCCCTGCTGTCATCGTAAAACCGGATGCCTGACCAGGCAGGTATGGGAAAAATTACGCGATAAAATAAATGATGTACTTGATGAAGTGACCTTAAATGAGTTGATCGACGATAAATCATCAGCAAACCGGATAGAAGGGAAGGACGAATAAGATGACAAAAAAACTGATTTATATGGACCATGGAGCAACAACACCGGTTCGTGAAGAGGTGCTAAAAGCCATGCTCCCGTATTTCAATGAATATTATGGAAATCCGTCAAGCCTTCATGCTCCCGGAAGAGAAGTGCGCCGGGCGGTTGAAGAAGCTCGTCAAAAAACCGCTGCTGCCCTGGGTGCGAAACCCGAAGAAATTTATTTTACTTCAGGGGGCACGGAGTCAAATAATCTGGTTCTTTATGGATCTGCTGAGAAAAGAGCCTCTGCAGGGCATATCATCACGACCGGCATTGAACATCATGCAGTCTTTGATGTATGTCAGGATCTTGAAAAGAGAGGACACCGGGTAACCTACCTGCCTGTTGATCGTTATGGTCGGGTTAGCCCCGCAGATGTAGAAAAAGCGATCACCTCCGACACTTTTCTTATATCAATCATGGCTGCGAATAATGAGATCGGCACACTGCAACCGGTTAGTGAGATCGGGCTAATCGCAAAATCCAAAGGAATCCTGTTTCACACCGATGCGGTTCAGGTTGTCGGTCAGCTTCCATTGGATGTAAACGATCTTAATATTGACGCCCTTTCTTTATCGGCGCATAAATTTAACGGGCCCAAGGGTGTGGGAGCGCTCTATATCCGCCGGGGTACAAAAATAACCCCGCTTTACCGGGGAGGCGGCCAGGAACGAAAATTAAGGCCGGGAACTGAAAATGTGCCCGGTATAGTGGGACTGGGTAAAGCAGTTGAACTTTCAGTTGCCGAAATCCCCACGAAGAGAGCGGCTACAGAAAAACTGAGAGATAGATTGATAGCCGGACTATTAAAAATTGATGATGTTATCTTGAACGGCCACCCGGAAGAACGCTTGCCGGGAAATATCAACGTCAGTTTCAGGCATATCGAAGGAGAATCTGTTTTGTTAAGCCTTGATCTGGAAGGTATAGCCGCTTCGAGTGGTTCTGCCTGTTCTTCCGGTTCCCTGGAACCTTCACATGTTTTAAAAGCGATCGGTCTTGATCATCCAACAGCTCATGGATCTGTTCGATTTACCTTAGGTTTGGGCAATAGTGATGCCGATCTGGATTATACGCTGGAAAAAATACCATTGATTGTTGAGAGATTGCGTAATATATCACCCACTTATCATTCACGCCAGTAGAAAGGAGCAAGTGAAATGTATAATGAAAAAGTAGTGGATCATTTTACCAACCCCCGTAATGTTGGAGAATTAACTGATGCGGATGCTATCGGTGAGACAGGAAGTTTTAAATGTGGGGATACGATGAAAATATTTCTGAAGGTAAAGGATAACCGGATCGAGGATATTAAGTTCCTGACCTTCGGGTGTGGTGCAGCAATTGCCAGCAGTAGCATGATGACCGAGATGGTCAAAGGGAAGACCCTGGATGAGGCAATGGAGATTTCAAATAAAGATGTTTCTGATCGGTTAGGCGGTTTACCACCCCTTAAACTGCATTGTTCAAATCTTGCAGCGGATGCCCTGCATGACGCGATTAACAATTACCGAAAAAGCCATGAAGCAGTTTAGGTAGTTAAATAGATCAGATGAATTTAGATTAGCCGCTTGACAAACCCCTCCAAAGGATGATATTTTTTTAGTAGCATTAGCACTCTAAAGGTCAGAGTGCTAATGATTTGAAACGGGGGGCATGAAATGTCAGCGCCACTTAATGAAAGAAAACAGCAAATACTGCGAGCAGTAGTTGCCAACTATATAAAAACGGCAGAACCGGTTGGTTCACGAACTGTTGCCAGACTTTACCGTATGGGTCTTAGTTCAGCCACAATCCGCAACGAAATGGCCGACCTGGAAGAAATGGGTTACCTGATCCAACCTCATACCTCGGCCGGCAGAATACCTTCACAACTTGGATACCGTTTTTATGTTGATAACCTCATGGATTCCGGAGAGTTAAGTGATGACGATGAGCTTGTCTTGATGAGTTCACTTAGCACGGAAAAGATGCGTGAGATTGAACAGATTATCGTCAATTCAGCCCGGGTTTTATCTTCTATTACAAATCAAACATCGCTAATTATGGGGCCGCAGTTTAGAAAAAGCGCTTTTCGTCAGCTGCGCATATTACCGTTGGATGAAAAACGCGGACTCGTTGTGCTCATAACTGATACGGGGTTTATTAAAAATAAGGTTATCGATTTTCAACAGCAGTTAAGCCCATCTGAACTGCAGCAGGTTGTAAATTATCTCAACCAGAAGCTTTACGGCCTGACCATAGATCAGGTAACTACTTCGTTGATCAACGAGTTAAAACGTGACCTCTTCAGGCGTCTGGAAATATTGGAGCAGGCATTTATTTTGCTTGAGGAAAGTTTAAAAGAAGAGAAGCAGATCAGGGTTTTTCTCGGAGGCACGACCAACATACTAAACCAGCCGGAGTTTAAAGATGTCAATAAGATTCGAAGGATGCTCAATCTTTTTGAACAGGAACCGCTCCTGTTCAGGATACTGGAAGATAATTCCAGCGACAATGATATTGTTGTCAGAATAGGGGAAGAAAATGATTTTGAAGATATCAGGGAATGCACCCTGATTACAGGGACATACAAAATACATGATAAAACAATCGGGGCGGTCGGTGTGTTGGGTCCGACAAGAATGGATTACAGCCGTGTAATCAGTGTAATGCGCCGATTGGTTGATCATCTTAACCAGAGTCTAAGCTCCTGAATATTGTAAATGCTGAAAACAGAAAAAGCAGGTGATATGATTGATGAGTGGTAAAAAAAGAAAAGACGAGGCGGAGAAGGTAAATGACGAAATGGTTGATACACAGGAAGAGATGCCTGAAGATGTCGATTCTAAAGAAGAACTAAATGCCCTGCAGCAGGAAAATGAAGAACTGCTTGACCGGTTGAAAAGAAAACAGGCTGATATCGATAACCTGAGACGAATAAGCAAAATGGAGCAGGCGGAAGCAAGGGAATACGCGTTATATGAGTTTCTATGCCGGCTTTTACCTGTACTCGACAACCTGGAGAGAGGGCTTGACTCTGCCCGGGCAGATGAAAATATCCCTTCATCCTATGTCGAGGGGTTGGAGATGATTCGTAAACAGCTTATTCAAATTTTGGAACAAGAGGGTGTCAGCGCAATTGAAGCGCAGGGTATGCCTTTTGACCCACACTGTCACCATGCAGTTATCCAGGTTGAAGCCGAAGACAGTGAACCGGGGACAGTTATTGAAGAACTACAGAAAGGATATAAACACCGGAAAAGAATTTTGCGGCCGGCGATGGTTAAAGTTTGCCGCGAATAATCGGTGGTTAAATATTAATTACTTACAGAAAAAAGTTAGGAGGCTAACAAATGGGAAAAGTTGTAGGAATTGACCTTGGAACAACCAACTCGGTAATTGCAGTATTAATGGGAAGTGAACCAGAGATTATAGCCAATGCGGAAGGAAGCAGGTTGACACCTTCAGTTGTTGCTTTTACCAAAGATGGTCAACGATTGGTCGGTCAGGTAGCCAAACGCCAGGCGATAACCAACCCTGAAAGGACTATCATGTCTATAAAGCGGGAAATGGGGACAAGTCACAAGGTTCATATTGATGACAAAGAGTATACCCCACAGGAAATATCAGCAATGGTTCTGCAAAAATTGAAAGCAGATGCTGAAAGCTTTCTGGGCGAGAAAATAACCCAGGCAGTTATCACGGTGCCGGCTTATTTTACAGACAGCCAGCGTCAGGCCACTAAGGATGCCGGGACTATAGCCGGCATGGAGGTTTTGAGAATCATTAATGAACCCACAGCTGCAGCCCTTGCTTATGGTCTGGACAAGAAGGGAGATCATAAAATTCTTGTTTTTGACCTCGGTGGAGGAACCTTCGATGTATCGGTTCTTGAACTGGGTGATGATGTTGTAGAGGTGAAGGCGACAAGTGGAAACAACCGTCTTGGAGGAGATGATTTTGACCAGAGGGTTGTTGATTATGTAGCAGAAGAATTTAAGAAAGATCAGGGAATAGACCTGCGTAATGACCGGATGGCTCTTCAGAGACTGATTGAAGCCGCTGAAAAAGCAAAAGTGGAACTATCTTCCGTAACGACAACAGACATAAACCTGCCGTTTATTACAGCAACCCAGGATGGTCCGAAACACATGAATGTTACACTGACCAGGGCAAAGTTTGATGAACTGACTGCAGATCTGGTTGAAAAAACAATGGGGCCGACCAAACAAGCCCTTTCTGATGCCGGGCTGACAGCTAAAGAGATTGATCGCATTATCCTGGTCGGAGGTTCAACCAGGATTCCTGCCGTGCAGGAAGCTATCCGAAAGCTGCTCGGTCAGGAACCCCACAAAGGCGTAAACCCCGACGAAGTTGTCGCTCTCGGAGCTGCATACCAGGCAGCCGTTCTCGGTGGCGAAGCAAAAGACGTTTTACTTCTGGATGTAACTCCTCTCTCCCTGGGTATTGAAACGCTGGGTGGTGTCTTTACCAAGATCATCGAACGTAATACCACAATTCCAACCGAGAAGAAGCAGATATTTTCAACTGCAGCTGACAATCAAACCAGTGTTGATATCCATGTTTTGCAGGGAGAAAGAGCCATGGCTGCAGACAATAAGACAATGGGTCGTTTCATGCTGGACGGAATTCCTCCGGCACCGCGGGGTATTCCCCAGATTGAAGTCAGTTTTAATATAGATGCCAACGGCATAGTCAATGTTTCGGCCAAGGATCTGGCTACAAACAGGGAACAGAATATAACAATAACTGCATCAAGCGGCCTGGAGAAAGATCATATCGATGAGATGGTCAACGATGCTGAGAAACATGCAGAAGATGACCGTAAGAGGAAGGAACTGGCGGAAGCGCGTAACCAGGCTGACAGCCTGGCCTACAGTGCAGAGAAGTCACTTAAGGATCTGGGTGACAAGGTTGATGCCGCAAAGAGTGAAGAAATCAATAAAGCGGTCGAAGAACTGCGTGATGCAGCCAAAGGTGAAGATCTGGAAAGAATAAAGGCCGCAACTGAGAAAATGAACGGGTTCATGCATGAACTTTCTTCCAAGCTATATGAGCAGGCTAAAGCACAACAGCAACCTGAGAATGAGGCAGGCGAACCAGCTCAATCAGAAAGTGAAAATGTTGTAGATGCTGATTACGATGTTCAGGAAGAGGAAGAAGAAAATAAAGAATAAACGGTTATATTACCGGATGCTGACCATAAAAAATGAGGATGATTTCCAGATATGAGTAAAAGAGACTACTACGAAGTTTTGGGTTTGCAGCGCAGCGCTACGGCTGAAGAAATCAAGAAAGCCTATCGGCGGCTTGCGAAACAGCATCACCCTGACTTCAATAAAGATGATAAGGAAGCAGAAAAAAGATTCAAAGAGATTAAGGAAGCCTATGACGTTTTAAGCGATCCGCAAAAACGCCAGCAGTATGATCAATTTGGCCATCAATCTGACTTTAACGGTGGAACCGGAGGGTTCGGTGGATTTGGCGGCCAGGGTTTCGGCGGTTTCGGTTTCGGTGGGATTGATGACATATTCGAACAATTTTTCGGAGGTATGGGTGGCAGACGCCGTCCTCCCGGACCGGAACAGGGCAATCATTTACGTTATGATCTGGAAATCACTCTTGAGGAGGTTTTTAAAGGCAAGTCAAAAGTGATTACTATTCCGCGGACTGAAACGTGCTCCGAATGTAATGGTACCAGAGCTAAAGCAGGCACCAGGCCTGAAACCTGTTCCGCCTGTGGAGGCAGCGGCCAGCAGCAGCAAACCCGCAGTACTCCCTTTGGACGTTTTGTCAGTATGCATCCCTGTGTTGCCTGCCGCGGAGAAGGTAAAGTTATTAAAGATCCCTGCCCGTCTTGTAGCGGACAGGGCAGGGTTGTAAAAGAGAAGAAAATTGATGTAAAGATTCCGGCAGGTATTGAGGACGGCGCAAAACTGCGGATTGCCGGAGAAGGTGAAGCAGGATTGCGTGGAGGCCCTCCCGGTGATCTATACGTTGTTGTAAGAGTCAAACCGCATAAGATATTCAGACGACAGGGACCTGATCTGATGAAGGAAGTACCGATCAGTATCAGCCAGGCTGCACTCGGAGTTGAAATGGAAGTGGAGACTCTTGAAGGTAATGCAAACTTGCGCGTACCGGAAGGGACCCAGCATGGAACAACTTTCCGACTTAAAGGACATGGGATGCCATATCTGCGGGGATCCGGCAGGGGAGACCTGCGGGTAACAGTTAAGATAAATGTGCCAAAACGGCTCAATCCCAGGCAGAAGGAGCTGCTGGCTGAATTGGCCCGTGTAAGCGGAGAAGAAGCGGGGCTGGATCACAAGGGAATAATTGATCGTGTCAAGGATGCATTCAGCGGGGCATAATTCCGGACTGATTGGAGATTTAAATGCATTATTTCTATATTGATAACCGCAATCTTGGGCTTGGTATGGACATTGAGCTTGATTCCGGAGATATTAACCATGCATTTCGGGTTCTGCGTTTAAAAAAAAATGATCCAGTTATCATTTCTGATGGACGGGGAAAAGCCTTCAGGGCAGAGGTTGTTTTTGCTTCGGCTGAAAAGGTAACTGTTCTGCTGAAAGAGTTGACTGCATCCAACGAATCATCTCTCCAATTGACGCTTCTGCAGTCTTTGGCCAAGGGAGAAAAAATGGATCAGGTTATCAGGCAGACGGTTGAACTCGGTGTGAGCAGAATTATACCTGTAAAGTCAGAAAGAAGCATCCCGCTGCCGGATGAAAAAAAGGGATTGAAGAGGCTTCAAAGGTGGCAATCTATTGCCCGGTCGGCTGCGGCTCAGTCACGCAGGGCTTTCATCCCTTTGGTAGAAGATCTGATGGGTTTTGATGATGCGGTAAATACCATCAGGGGGACGACAACAATTGTCCCCTGGGAGCTGGAAAAGTGTCAGTCTTTGCCTCAAATACTTAAACAGCCTTGCCCTGACGATAAGGCTGTTTCGCTTTTTATCGGACCGGAAGGAGGCTTCAGCAGCAGGGAAATTGAAGTACTTCAACAGTCCGGAGCCGTAACCGTCCATCTGGGTCCGAGAATCATGCGAACCGAAACTGCCTCAGTCGTCACTGTCGCGCTTATTGAAGCTTTCTGGGGCGATTATTCAGGGGAAGTGGACCGTAATTGAAAAAGAAGGCCGCCTTTTATACACTGGGATGTAAAGTAAATTTCTGTGAAACTGAATCGATGCAGGTTCTATTTGAACGTGCCGGTTACAGGATTATTGATTTTGAAGACTATGCAGATGTTTATATAATCAATACCTGTACTGTAACCGGATCCAGTGATCACAAGTCAAGGAAAGCAATCCGCAGAGCCAGGCGAAATAATCCTGACGCAATTGTTGTTGCAACCGGCTGTTACGCCCAGGGAAATCCCGAAGAGTTGAAAAAGCTGGACAGGGTTGACTTGATCATTGGTAATAACAACCGTGAGAACTTGCCACAGATTATTGAATCTGCTTTGCCCGGCTCGCAGTTGGAACTGGTCAGGGCTCACCGGTCGGAAAATAAATTCGAAATCCTTCCTCCTTCAAAACGCCGGGGTAGAACGAGAGGATTTCTCAAGATCCAGGAAGGCTGTAACCAGTTTTGCAGTTACTGCATTATACCCTCGGTTAGAGGGCCGCTGCGCAGCCTCCCTCCTGCAGATGCCCTGGAAAGGGCAAAAACCCTGATAGATTCAGGTTGCAAGGAAATAGTTCTAACCGGTATTCATCTGGGATTATACGGGGTTGATCTCTTTGATACAACCCTGACAGAACTAATCGGTGAGATGGAATCGCTAACCGGTTTATTAAGGCTGCGTTTAAGCTCCCTGGAACCTTCTGATGTTACGGCGGAGTTGGTTGAACGGATTGCCGGATCAAAAATTGTTTGTCCCCATCTTCATATCCCTCTTCAGAGTGGAGACGGAGAGATATTACGTTTGATGAACCGCCCTTATGAACCTGTTGAGTACCTATATCTTGCCCAATGGCTTAAACAGGAAATCCCCGGGCTGTCACTCAGTAGCGATGTTATTGTCGGGTTTCCCGGGGAATCTGAGCAACATCACCGGCGTAGTATGGCTCTGATTAAAGCTATAGGTTTTAGCCGTTTGCATGTCTTTAAATTTTCTTCACGACCGGGAACCAGGGCTGCAGAGTTACCTTCACCTTTGCCGAATGAAATAAAAGAGAGGCGCAGCAGGGAAATGATTGAACTCGGTGAAAAGATGGCATCAGAATATCGAAGACAGTTCATCGGTCAAAGAGTACCGGTACTTGTTGAGAAAGTTGAACCTTATTCCTACGGTGAGGGGTTTACCCCACACTATTTACGGGTAAAGGTTAATACTGATCTGAAGGCAGTCCACTGGCGGGGCAAAATAGTAAATGCGCTGCTTGAAAAAGAAGACGGCCCTTATATCAAGGCCGTCCGGGTCAGGTAATAATCAGGTCAGGCTTATTCAAGATTATCAATGAAATTTGCCAGATCCCTCAGATTTCCGCTATATTTGGCAGGCAGGGAGTTTTCACCCCTGTGCAGCATAAAATCTTCGACCAGGTAAGTGTCAATCCCGATCAATGAAGCGCTCGTATCTTCCAGGGTATCATTACCGGCCATCAGGCAATCTTCGGGTTCAAGATGCAGCTGCTCAATAATCTCCCGGTAATACTCAGGGTTCGGTTTGCAGAAATGCATATTCTCCATTGTTGTGATCAGGCTGAAATATTCATCAGAAATACCACCCCATGATAGGCGTTGTAGAACAGCTGTTGCCGGAAAAATCGGATTTGTGGCCAGAACAAGTGTCAGGTTTTTATCCCGGGCGGTATTCAGTAATTTTTCAGCATGGGGATGCTCTTTCCCCCAACATTTTAATTTGGGGAAATCCTTTTCGTAAAAATCATCGATGATCGGTTTGATACTATCGTATGTGTAACCTATCCTTTGGCAGAAATCTTCATAAAATACCGCCTTATTGATTTTCCCGGGATCACTGTTCTGAACCATTTTGGCGGTAGAAGCAAAAAGATGTCCGATGAATGATTCTTTACTGATCATGCCATCAAAC
The DNA here is from genome assembly GCA_033549065.1 of Bacillota bacterium. NCBI lineage: Bacteria > Bacillati > Bacillota > Bacillota bacterium. The sequence goes on along the minus strand of JAWSUE010000003.1, from coordinate 38,831 downwards.
CTCTCTGAAAGCGCTTCAAGATAAGCCGGGATAAATTTTTCTATATCGAGATCCAGCAGGGTGCCATCAAGATCCAGGAACAATGCCTTGTAGCTTTCTCTTTCTTTCTTACTCATTCTTCATCCTCTTCGAATTCATCAGGCAGAGCCATCAGTTCCGGATCAATAATTTCGCTGGTTGCTTCACCAATGGTTTTGTGAATATCCTGCAGAAGTACAGCAACCCTGTATTCTGCCTGCAGAAAATGCCTGATTGTGGTATTCATGTTAACGACTTCAAATAACTTTTCCAGCTTCTCTTCCTGTTCAGGAGCAACCTCAACTCCTGATAGTTTCTGTTTCTGTAGTTCAAGCTGTTCATTCCGGAAGTCAAGAAGCATTTTGCGGGCTGACTCATCTGCTTTCAAGGCTGTTTGTGTATCCTTTAAATCCTTGAAATCCTGAGATTCCCGCAGGGCTTTAGCCAGATTGTGAGCGGCATCGTAAGGATTCATCATAAGCAGTCTCCTTTCTGTAGAAAGAATTATTATAATCGATTATATTGCCTGCAGTCTGGTTCAGATCTGTGGCATCAATCAGCAGGTCAAATCTTGAATATTCCGGCCTGGAATCATGGTAAAAGTGATCATAGTAATCGGTACAGAGCATTCGGGCTAAATTTCCGTATTCCCTGTTATCCAGCATTTTGAGCAGCAGTTCTACTTTGTTGCTGCCCATGCGGTTTTCCAGCGAGCGTAGGGCATCTCTTATCTGGATAATCCTGTTTCCAGGCATCAGCAGGGGGCTGTATATGTCCAAAATACGTTGAACCCTGATTTCGAGCGGCGCCGTGAGCAGAATCTGCTTGCCCTGATCCATCGCTTCGGTTAAGAATCGTGGAAGGTATACATTGCCAATCCGATGGCCTTCGCCCTCGATAAAAATTGAAGGTTCATGACTTAACTGATCCAGCTCTTTAAGTAAAAGTGCGTCAAAATCTTTCTGGGAGCGAGGTGCATCAAGCCCTAAATTACCGAAAACCGAACCGCGATGGCGGGCCAGTTCCTCCAGATCTATTACCGGCATACCTTTATCTCCCAAAATTTTCAGGACAGCAGTTTTCCCTACCCCGGTTAAGCCGTGCAGTACAAAGAGCCTGCTGCTCATTGTAAATCCGGCCAAACGTTCATTTACATACTGTCGGTACGCTTTGTAGCCTTTTTTTAATCTCATAGCCGGTATGCCGCCCAGAGTTAGGACCTGGTAGAGGCTCAGGCTGCGTAAACCGCCCCTGCGGCAATATAGAAGTGGTAATTTACCTCCACAGGATTTCTCTATTTGTGTTATAAGAAACGGCAATTTTGGTAAAACAAAATCAAGAGCAACCCTCCGGGCTTCTGATTCACCAAGCTGTCTAAAAATAATGCCCAGTTGGCGGTGCTCACGATCATCGAAGAGGGGGATATTCACTGCGCCCGGTATTGAAGCGAAAGCATACTCCCCTGGAGCCCTGACATCGATAAAGATCAGATCGGAACGCCTTATTGCATCATCTATATCAATTTCCATTTGCGTTCCAGCCTCACTTCCGGTAAACTATCTCATGGTTATTTATAATTATAGCTGATAGCCCGCTGGCTGTAAAAACTTTTTACCGGTTAAAAGGTGTTAGTGAATATTATAGCGAACTATATTTGAGAATATAGCGTATTTTGTGCCTTCTTTGCTTCTCAATGGGTATGGGCTATGTTATAATACCGGTCAGGAGGAATTGATATGTCCGCTGATTGTATATTTTGTAAGATAATTGATCGTGAGTTGGATGCCGATATAGTTTATGAGGACGATAAAGTCATTGCTTTTAAAGATATCAACCCGGCTGCACCGGTTCATATTTTAATTGTTCCTCGTAAGCACATCCCATGTTTGCTTGATATGGAGCAAGACGATGAAGCCCTGATCGGTCATATGCACAGGGTGGCCAATGAAGTTGCCAGGGCTTTTAAGCTCGATAAAAAAGGCTTCCGCGTCGTAATAAACTGCGGTCCGGATGCGGGGCAGATCGTTTTTCATCTTCACCTCCACCTCCTGGGAGGAAGGCCTTTGTTGCAAACCATAGCTAAGGGTAGGGGCGTTTAAATTGAACATACTGGAGCCCTCAGGCCATGGTGTCAAGGAGAGGGGGGAACATTAATGGCAGAAGTTAAAATTGGGAAAAATGAAACCTTGGATAAGGCTTTAAAGAGGTTTAAGAAACAGTGCGCCCGCTCGGGTGTGTTGTCCGAGGCAAGACGGCGTGAACATTATGAAAAACCAAGCGTGCGACGTAAGAAAAAAGCTGAAGCTGCGCGGAAAAGGCGCCGTTAGTATATACTAGACGGAGGTGCGCTGCTTATGCCTGAACAGACATTAGCTGATTTATTATTTAACGACCAAAAGGATGCAACAAAAGCCAAAGACCGGTTTCGGCTTTCGGTAATCCGAATGCTGCGGGCAGAACTGCAAAATAGTTCTATTGCCAAAAAAGCTCCTCTTGATACCCAGGAAGAACTCACCGTATTAACCCGGGAGTTAAAAAGAAGGCAGGAGGCCCTGGGGGATTTTGAAAAAGCAGGACGCCAGGATATAGTTGAAGATCTAAAGCAGGAAATCCAGATCATTAAAAGCTATCTTCCCAAGCAGTTAGAGGAAGATGAACTGGAAAAAATAGTAATAGAAACGATTAAAGAAAGCGGGGCAGAATCAAAACGTGAGATAGGTAAAGTAATGAGCCTGCTCATGCCCCGTGTAAAGGGCAAAGCTGACGGTGGTTTGGTGCGTCAGATAGTTGAAAGAAATCTGCAGTAAAAGCCCGGCCGGCATGGCTGGGTTTTTATACAAGGAGAGCCGGATAGTGAATAGAGTGCAAAGAATTTTTATCTGGATAACCTTCCTGTTAATCGGGCTGGTTATTTATATGCCCGGCGCGGTAGATTCGCAGTCTAACAGTTCAGTTGTAATCATAGAAATTAAGGGGACTATAGATCCCGGAACAGTCAGTTATTTCAACTATGCAGTAGCAGAAGCAGAAAGAAGAGGTTCTTCTGCCATAATCCTTGATTTGGATACCCCGGGAGGATTTATTAATTCAGCAGAAGAAATTCGGCGCCGGATGGATGATTTTTCCGAACCGATCTATGCCTTTGTTCATCCCAACGCTATTTCTGCCGGAGCATATCTGGCTCTTGCTGCCGATGAGATATTTATGGTGCCCGGGAGCACCATGGGAGCGGCTGAACCCCGATTCCTGGGGTTAGGAGAGGCAGATGAAAAATCTGTTTCATTCTGGGAAAAAGAGATGGCCGGAATGGCAGAGAGGCGGAACAGGGACCCTCAAATAGCTTCCGCTATGGTTCGCCGCGATATTTCTATTGAAGGTTTGGTTGAAGAAGGAGTCCTGCTAACCCTGACTGCCAATGAGGCTCTTGAAGTTGGCTACAGTGAAGCAACCGTCAGCGATCTTTCGGGACTTTTGGAAGCGGTTGGTCTGCCGGATGCTCCCAGGCAGGTTATTGAGCCGAGAATCAGTGATTCCCTGGTCAGCTATACCACAAATCCGATTATCGGGACCATATTGCTGATGATAGGTATCGGGGGGCTGATTGCGGAAGTGATTTCGGCCGGTTTCGGCATTGCCGGGATAATCAGCATTGCTGCATTTGCTCTCTATTTTGGCGGTAATATAGCTGCCGGAATGGCTGAATACTGGGTTTTGATCCTTTTTGTTCTGGGAGTTGTCCTGATGCTTGTTGAAGCGTTCATGCCCGGATTTGGGGTATTCGGTATTTCCGGGCTGGTTTCAACTGTAGTGGCCATTGTTTTGGCTGCAGCTTCGGTTCAAACCGGGATGGTCATGCTCCTGGTTTCAATTATCCTGGCCGGAGTCTTCTCATACCTGTCTTTCAGGTTTTTTGCAAAGCGGGGTGCTCTGCGCCATATTATTCTGTCAGAGCAAGAAAGAGCAGATCAGGGATACGTTGCACCTCTTGATCAGAAAAGCCTGGTTGGCAAGGAAGGAATTGCGATCACATCTCTGAGACCATCGGGAACAGCCCTGATCGACCGGAAGAGGGTAGATGTCATCAGCGAGGGCGCCTTTATCCCTGCCGGTGAATCCCTGGTAGTCGATCGGGTAGAGGGAGTTCGTGTTATAGTTAACCGCATAGATAAGGAGACCGGATAAATGTTAAGCGGTTCTCCACAAATAGACAAATTAAATTCACTGGGAGGTTATTAAATGCCTGAATTAATTACTTTATTAATTTTTGTTGCTCTGATTATCCTGTTTTTAGCCGTAATTTTCAGCTTTGTACCGATCGGACTGTGGATATCGGCCCTTGCGGCAAGGGTTCCGGTTGGTATTTTTGCCCTGATCGGTATGCGCCTGAGAAGGGTAGCACCGGTCAAGATCGTTGTTCCCCTGATTAAAGCAACTAAGGCCGGACTTGATCTGAATGTCAATAAACTGGAAGGTCACTTTCTGGCAGGCGGTAATGTTGACCGTGTTGTTAACGCATTGATCGCCGCACAGCGCGCAGAAATACCGCTGCCCTTCGAGCGGGCTGCTGCAATAGACCTTGCCGGCCGTGATGTTCTACAGGCTGTTCAGATGAGTGTAAACCCGAAAGTAATTGAAACCCCCATAGTTGCTGCTGTAGCTAAAGACGGCATTGAAGTTAAGGCCAAGGCAAAAGTTACAGTCAGGGCGAATATCGATCGGTTGGTCGGTGGAGCCGGAGAAGAAACAATCATTGCCAGGGTTGGAGAAGGAATCGTTACGACCATCGGTTCCGCTGATAACCATAAGATGGTTCTGGAAAATCCCGATAAAATATCAAACACTGTTCTCAATAAAGGGCTCGATTCAGGAACCGCATATGAAATTCTGTCCATCGACGTTGCCGATGTTGATGTAGGCAAGAATATCGGCGCCCAACTCCAGACCGATCAGGCTGAAGCTGACAAACGCATTGCCCAGGCCAAGGCAGAAGAAAGAAGGGCAATGGCTGTCGCCAAGGAGCAGGAGATGATCGCCGCAGTTCAACAGATGAGGGCGAAGGTTGTTGAAGCTGAAGCTGAAGTGCCAAAGGCACTGGCCCAGGCTTTGAGAGATGGAAACCTTGGTGTTATGGATTATTACCAGCTAAAAAATGTAATGGCCGATACAGATATGCGTAAGAGCATCAGCAAACTTGGTGAGCAGGATCAACAGCAGGGCGAAACCAAGTAAACGGGAGGCTTTCTTTTGGAAAGCATAATAACTTTAATTATAATTGTGGTTCTTTTTAACCTTTTTAATATCATAATGAGGGTTATCAAGGGTGCGCAGAATCAACCTTCTGCAAGAAAATCCCCGGTGGTGGAAGGGGATTTTACCAAACCTGAAGGTAAAGAAGCATGGGCGGAAGAATTAAGAGAGCTTGAATACCGACTTATGGGGAAGTTTGAAGAAGATAGACCCGTAATTGAAGCCGAGTATATCGAGTCGGAGCCTATTGAAGATGAAGAAGAAGAGATTGTAGAAGATACTCCTGAATATAGCAAGCCGGAATCAATTTTGCCGGTAAGCAGAACTGTAAGGCCTTCTGCACTGGAATTGAACCTGAAAAATGTGCTGACCCGGAAAGATCCACTTGTGGCGGCATTTATTTTCAGTGAAATACTGGGACCACCGCACGCTATAAGAAAGAAGCGTTGATCAGTTAGTCAGAATTAAATAAGAAATTAATAAGCATTAAAACTTTTTACGGGGACATGTTCAAATAACGTGTCCCCTAATACGCAGTAGAGGAGATTGCGGTTGTGGAGAAAAAAGAACCATGGCGGGAAATAAAAACCGGCGCTCCGCAGAAGAGCGATATCATTATTTATGGAGTTCCTTTTGATGGAGCTGTAAGCAATCTTTCCGGCGCAGCAGAAGCCCCGAACCGGATCAGGAAACTATCCGCGATATTACCTCCATTTTCTGAGGAAGGGACCGACCTGCGCGATCTAATTATTGCCGACCAGGGCAATGCCTGTTCATCCGATGATTGGAGCTCTTTCTACCGGAAAGTAAAAAAAGAGGCTTTCGATTTAATCGCCAGTGAACGGTTTAACCTGTTTCTGGGCGGCGATCATTCGGTAACCATACCCTTGGCAGGAGCGTTTGCCGAACATTACCATCCTCATAAAGTGGGTATGATCCACCTGGATTCTCACTGCGACCTGATGGATACCTATGATGGGCGAAACTGGTCACATGCTTGTCCGCAGAGGCGTTTTCTTGAACTTGATAATACATCACCCGATAACCTGGTTTTAATCGGGATTAGATCATACGAAGCGGAGGAACGCGAGTTTCTTAAAGAAAACCCTTCAATCAAGGTCATCGGAGCCAGGCAATTCCACTATAGTGGGTTGGAATATACTCTCGAAACAGTCTATCAGGCTATGCAAGATGTAAAAGCTGTATATATATCACTTGACATAGATGTTCTTGATCCAGCTTTTGCTCCGGGAACCGGTACTCCCGAGGCCGGAGGTCTGATGACCAGGGAAGTAATAGAGATAGTGAGAGAGTTAATTATAAATTTACCGGTGAAATCAATGGATCTGGTAGAAGTAGCACCACCGGTTGACCATTCCGACATTACCTCCTGGGCTGCCCTGAAAATTATCTATGAAGTATTTGCAGCATACATGTCTAAAACAAGAAGATAGAAAATAATTGTACTGATATAATAAATAATGGGCACTGTTCCGGATTCCGGCACCCTTGGCAGTGAAAGGAATATTGTTCCACCTGTCGAAGTACCGGAAGACCGGGATAAACTGATAATCAGGACACTGAAGGGAGATATACATTTATTGACTGAAAGCATATTAAGCCGGACTATATTGCTGGCCAGTGGCGACGAATCAGTTCAACTGTTGGGTAAACATGACCGGCATTTCAGTATGGTAGAAGATAAATTTGATGTCAGGCTGATTCCCAAAGGGCATGAGTTGATAATCGAAGGGCAGCCTGAAGAAGTTGAGGCAGTGTACGGCTTATTTGAAGAACTGCTGATCCATATTCGCAAGGGGCATTTACTGACAGGGCGTGAATTTGAATATGCGCTTAAACTTACTGCCCAGGGAGAAGCATCAATGATCCGCTCCCTATTTAGTGATTTAATTCTGGTCACTCCCAGGGGAAAACAGATCCGTCCGAAAACAGTTGGTCAAAAAAGATACCTTGAGGCTATTCGCTGTCATGACATAGTATTATCGATCGGTCCTGCCGGGACAGGAAAAACTTACCTCGCCCTGGCAATGGCTGTTGATGCCCTGAAGAACAAGCAGATTCAGAGACTTATCCTGACCCGCCCGGCTGTTGAAGCCGGTGAACACCTGGGGTTTTTACCGGGAGATTTTCAGGAGAAGGTCGATCCCTATCTGCGACCCATATACGATGGATTATATGATTTGTTAGGTATTGATGCTTTTCAGAAATACAGGGAAAAGGGTATTATTGAAATCGCCCCCCTGGCCTATATGCGCGGTAGAACTTTAGACGATTCGTTTGTTATCCTGGACGAGGGGCAGAATGCAACTTCGGAACAGATGAAAATGTTTCTAACCCGCCTTGGTTTTGGGTCCAAAGCGGTTATCACCGGAGACATTACCCAGATCGATCTTCCGAAGGGGCGATATTCAGGTCTGGAGGAAGCTCCGCGTATACTATCCAGGATCGAGGGGATAGCGCTGGTTTATCTTACAGAAAAAGATGTAGTCAGGCATCCTCTGGTCCAGTCGATTATTAAAGCTTACGAAATATATGAAAATCTCAGAGAAAGGAACGGCAATGAATAAAAAGAATCGGATCAGGGATTACCTAATGCGGCCAATCGCATTTAAAGATAATGTACGCCTGCAAAAGATAGTGCTGGTATCCATTTTATTCGTTGTAATTTACCTTCTCCTCATATTCGTAAGCATGCCGGCCCGCCTGGATCTCACTATCGGCAGACCAAGTCCGCGAACGGTCTTTGCACCCCGTGATGCAATCGACGAATATTCAACCGAGCGTTTGAGGCAGGCAGCGGCAGATGCCGTTCCCGATGTTTATGATTATGACCCCGAGGCTTTGGAAGATGCGCTTGGGGAGGTCGGACTTTTCTTCGATAAGGTTATTTCGCTTAACAATAACCCTGACCTTGGGCAAGAGGAAAAACTTGATCTCCTGCAGGCTCTGCTTGACGAAGAGCTGCCCGAATCAACCCTGGCTTCACTGCTTACCGACAGCCTCACCCTGCGGGATCTTCAGGGGCGCTTAAATTTTTCTATTCGGGAAGTCTTTGAACAGGGCATTAGAGAAAATGATAATGATCTCGCCCGCCGGCGGTTAACCCAGGAAATTGCCCTCTATCCCTTTAGTTCAGATTTAAAAAGAATAGCAGAAATTCTGGTTACTTCACTTATTCACCAGAACATGTTTTACAACGCTCAGTTAACAGAAGAGAACCGTGAATCAGCCAGGAGCCAGGTTGAACCGGTTATAATCCTGAGAAATACACTGATCATCAGCGAGGGTGAGCCGGTTACCGAGCAGCAGTACGCACAGCTTGAAGATCTTGGTTTGATCAGGGGACAGCAGGCTGATTACCCCGGTTATTTTGGCCTTTTTTTCCTCTTGGTTGTCATCTTTGTCCTGGTTGGTATCTATATTTATATATTTGTCAATAATGTTTATTCAAGCCCTGCCTTATTGCTATTAATGGGATTGGTATTCATTATAACCCTGATTTTTTCGATTGCAGCCATATATTTTTCAGGGTATCTCATACCGGTTGCCATGGGTGTTATCCTCTTAACTGTTCTTTTCGGGTATAAACTTGCAGTAATCATTAATTTGGTCCTTGCCTTGATGGTTGGGTTGATAACCGGTGGGGACTTCTCATTTGTTCTTGTTGCAATGATGGGCGGCCTGGTTTCCATTTATGCAGTTACCAGGCTTAGCCAGCGCAGCGATCTTGCCAGGGCAGGATTTTATGTTGCCGTTACAAATGCCGTTGTGATCGTCGCTGTATACCTCTTTTACGGCAATGTAAGCTTTGAATATGATTCGCTTATAAATTTGGGTTACAGTATAGTTGCCGGAATTGGAAACGGGATTTTTTCTTCGGTTGTTGCTATCGGCCTGCTGCCTTACCTTGAGAGTATATTCGGGGTTACAACAGCAATTACCCTGCTCGAATTATCCAACCCCAATCATCCACTGCTTAAAGAGATGCTGATGAAAGCTCCAGGCACTTATTATCACAGCATGATGGTTTCCAACCTGGCTGAAGCTGCAGCAGAAAGAGTAAATGCCAATACACTTCTGGCCAGGGTCGGTTCCTATTATCATGATATAGGAAAGCTGAAGCGACCATATTTTTTCTCGGAAAATCAACTTTCCGGGGAAAACCCGCACTCCAAGCTGTCGCCAAATTTGAGTTCTTTGATCATCGGAGCCCACCCGAAGGACGGGGTTGAACTGGGTAGAAAACATCGTCTTCCGGATACTATTCTTGATATTGCCGTTCAGCATCATGGAACAAGCATGATTTCTTTCTTCTATCAGCAGGCGCTGGAAAACAGCTGTCGTGAGGATGTTGCATCAGAAAAGTTCCGCTATGAAGGTCCGAAGCCTCAAAGCAAGGAAGCTGCTATAATTATGCTGGCAGATGCAGTCGAAGCTGGAGTGCGGTCACTTTCCAAACCATCCAGCAACAGGGTCGAAACCATGATTCGCAGGATGATTAAAGAAAAACTCGACGACGGCCAGCTGGATCAGAGTGATCTGACCTTAAAAGAGCTGGATCAGATCGCCGGAGCTTTTGTCTATATAATGTCCGGAATATATCACTCCAGGATCGAGTATCCTGAAAAAGAACTTAAGGCCGAGTTTGAGAGGAGTACCGGAGTTAAGTGAGTATAAATATTGCGATCATACATCAGGATAAAAAATTGACCACTCAGTTTCTTGAAAAACTTGAAGAGATGATCAGTTCTATACTTGAAGAGAGAGAGTTGCAGAAAGGCGAACTGGGGTTAATCTTTGCCGATGATCTTCACCTGGAACAATTGAACGAAAAATATCGAGGGAAATCTGGTCCGACTGATGTGCTCTCTTTTAATTACCTTGAGCCGAATGAAAAGGAAGATTATTTGGCAGACGCAGACAATGATGAGTTCGCTTTTGGAGATATCTATATTTCTCTGGATCGGGCTGCTGAACAGGCAATAGATATGAAACATTCGCTTGAAAGTGAAATCGCCAGGCTCTCCGTTCACGGATTACTCCACCTACTGGGATTTGAACATGAAAATGATCAGGATGCAGCATTGATGGAGCAACATGAAATTGATCTTCTGCATAGATTTTATCCTGAAACCCCGGAGGTTTCCTGAATGAATGGGGTAATCAACAGTCTGAAGAATGCATTTATTGGGTTGAGATACTGTTTTGTAACTCAACGCAATATGACAATTCATGCCATAGTCGGAGTGATTGTACTTATTTCCGGCCTGGTTCTTTCTGTGTCAGTAGCTGAATTTCTTTTTCTGATTGCTGCAGTATTTCTGGTTCTGGTCGCCGAATCGTTTAATACTGCCCTGGAAAAGACAATTGACCTCTATACCCGGGAACGTAACCATCTTGCCCAAACGGCTAAGGACGTTGCTGCCGGCGCGGTATTATTAACTTCTATATTCGCAGTAATTGTCGGGGTAATTATCCTCGGACCTCCTTTATGGGCACTATTGAAGTGACCAGTAAACGAGCGCCAGGTTTGAGACAAATAATAAATATTTACAAGGATTGAGAGCGTCTTGTCAGATAACTCGGCTCGCCACATTTACCGTTCAGGTAAAATACAGCTTATTATCTTGATTATTGTCCTGGTTAATACGGCATTAATTGCCTTAGGATATTATTTCTTGATCTACCGGTTGACCAGCACCGATACTTTATTGGCCTATAAACAGGAACTGGCCAGGGATATAGCTGATTATAATCACCGCCTGGCAAAAGATCTCGGGGTAAATAATCTTTCGTCAGTCCGGGAAGCACTGGCAGAATACAACTATGCGCTTGATCAGGCCGGGAACAGCGAAGATTTGATCCAGGTCATTTTAAAGCAGGGTCAGTGGGCTCAGGAGACAATATACCGGGAGTCTGATGCCCGGCTGCGGGATAATATACTGCAGGCGGTGCGGAGTGACAACCAGGTGAGAGGAACAGTCGAAAGGATGCATCTGTTTATTCGAATCGAGAACGGCAACTATACCGTTTATCCTGACCAATATCTTGAATCAGCAACTTTGCAACGGATCAATGCTTTGCTGGTTCCAAACCGCCATTACGGTAATCAGCATATTGATCTGGAGATATTTGAAGGAGATTGCAAGCTGGCCCTGCCTCAGACTCCCGAAGAACAATTATCAATTCTAAACGAAGATTTAAGTGCCCTGCGTCAGCAGCTGCATGAAACCAGGGTAGAGGCCGGCTTAGCTGATATGGCTGGTCCGGGGATTACACTTTATCTATATGATGCTCCCGATACGCAGGTTTCTGCTTCGCTGGTTCATGATGCTGATGTCAGGGACATCGTTAATGAGCTCTTCAGTGCCGGGGCAAAGGGTATATCTGTCGGAGGACAACGCCTCACAGCTACCAGCGGTATCCGGTGTACTGGCCCGCTAATTATGGTCAATTACAGGCAGATAGCATCGAATCCGGTTGTTATTCAGGCAGTCGGTGATCCTGACTTATTGATCAGCGGTTTAAAAATTATTTTAAATGATCTGGAAACACGACGGGGGCTGATCTTTGAGGTAAGTCAGTCTGGATTTATCCTTTTACCGGCTTATAAAAGTTTTGATTGAAAGAGAAGAGGTGACGAATTGACAGCAAAATCTTTACTGACAATAGCAAGAGCGGCACGACTTAAAGCTTATGCCCCTTATTCACAATTTGCTGTGGGGGCTGCTCTGTTAACTGAAGAAGGGGCAGTAGTTACCGGGGCAAATATTGAAAATGCTTCGTACGGATTAACAGTCTGTGCGGAAAGAGTTGCTGTCTGGAATGCTCTTCATGCCGGTTACAGAAAATTTAAAAGTATTGCGGTTATAGCAGATTCTAAACCGCCTCCCAGTCCCTGTGGTGCCTGTCGGCAGGTTCTCTGGGAATTGGCTGGAAATATAGATGTATACATGGGTAATCTTGAAGATAATTCAATTGTAATGTCTCTTTCGGAGCTTTTACCCGTACCGTTCGGTTCCGAAAAATGGATTGAGAATCCCGTTAATTATCTGGATCCCGGAGAGGAAGAAACATGGCGCCTGCCGATTCTTTTTCATCCGGTAGGATACGTGGTAAACGAATATAGCGAACCCTCAGCTATACCAAAGAACTATAGGGAGAAACTGTCCAGTATAGTAATTGACAGGGAAATGAAAGAGGGTCTCTACAGGCTTGATGAAGAAGAACAGCTGATCATTATCGCTTACCTGCACCGGGTCGGCGACTATATCCTGAAGGATAAGCGCAGTGGCCGGGGCAATGAAACATATGGAGTATTTGCCTGTCGAACTCCATCCCGGCCTAATGCTCTGGCCCAGTCAACAGTTGAACTGATCACAGTCAGGGAAAATGTTATTACGGTAAAAGGGCTTGACCTGATTAATGGTACTCCGGTGCTCGATATTAAAACGGTTTTACCGGGCAATTGAAACGGTAATTCCCAGGGAAGGTATTTTATGCATCGTTCCGGATTTGTTGCACTGATTGGCCGTCCCAACGTGGGCAAATCAACCTTATTGAACGCCCTGGTAGGGGAAAAAGTTTCGATTATTTCTGATCGTCCGCAGACGACCCGGAACCAGATACGCGCTATTTTGACCAGATCTGACGCTCAGGTGATTTATATAGATACTCCAGGTCTGCACAAACCGAAGCACCTGCTGGGCGATTCAATGGTTCACATGGCCAGAGCGACCATGCAGGAAGTGGACCTTATTTATTTTATTGTTGAAGGCAATGAAGCACCTGGTGCAGGGGATCGATATATTGCTGATATTTTGGTAGCGACTGACAGCCCTGTATACCTGGTGATCAATAAAACGGACCTCACATCGCCTGAAAAAGTAAATTCCAACGGTGAACTCTACAAAAAGCTGCTTTCCTTTAAAGCCACATTCAAACTTTCTGCCCTGAAAGGGTTGGATCTCGAGCCGTTGATCGAATCTACAATTGGTCTCTTTCCTGAAGGACCTCAGTACTATCCACCGGATATGATATCGGATCAACCTGAACGATTTATTGCCGCAGAGATAATCAGGGAAAAAATTATTAAACTAACCAGGCAGGAAATCCCTTTTTCAGTTGCCGTGGTAGTTGAAGAGATGAGACCCCGTGAATCGGGCAATTTACTTGATATCCGGGCGGAAATATATGTTGAACGCAAGTCGCAGGTTGGGATTGTTGTCGGCAAGGGAGGTTTGCTGCTCAGGGAGGTTGGAATTCAGGCCAGGCAGGAATTGGAAGCTATCCTGGGGCAGCATATTTTTCTTGATTTGAGGGTTAAAGTTAAGCGCGAATGGCGCAATCGGGAAGATGAATTGCGCAGGTTAGGATACCGGTAGATGCTTTTATAGGACAAATAGCGAGGGATTTATTTGAGAGAGCGTTTATTTAAAGCAGATGGCCTTGTATTAAAAACCAGGATATTAGGTGAAGCTGATCGTTTAATAACTATCCTGACTGAACAGGAAGGAAAACTGGAAGCTCTGGCTAAGGGTGCACGAAAAATTAAGAGTCGTTTGGCAGCCGGGGTCGATCTATTTACATACGGACATTATACTTTCCACCAGGGTAAAACCTGGCCGATCATAACCGGTCAGGAAGCAATTGAAAGATTCCTCTGGTTTCGCAATGACCCCGATTTATATCCCTACGGTCTTTACCTGGCAGAGTTAACTGACCGGCTTCTGTCGGGTGAGGAATCATGCCCTGATATATTTCATCTGCTCTTCGATGCCTGGACGGCTTTGGGTGAAGATGTTGATCGTGATCTTATATGCAGAGCTTTTGAATTAAAACTATTCTACTTTTCCGGGTATAACCCTAATTTACAATGCTGCCAGAACTGCGGTGTGGAGAAAACTTCATCCTTCAGTCCCAGGCAGGGGGGGATGCTTTGCTCTCTTTGTTGTGGCGTCGATGCCATATCGATTGAGCCGGGAACTCTTGCCCTGGCGAAACGGCTAATTGAAAGTTCTCTGTCACAGGTGAAGTTGATCAGGCCATCAGTTCGCCAGCAAGAAGAGCTTAACAGAATAACAACTTCATTTATAAATTATCATCTTGACCTGGGAGAAATAAAATCGAGAAGATTACTTCAGGATATGCTGAAAAGCGAAAGGTAATGCAAAAATAAAATTATCAGGAGGTAGTGCAAATGGCCAGGGAATATCACCATAGTGGTGCTGCAGGTGCGGTTTACGGGCTTGGCTTTATAGGAGCGGCTATTTATTTTATCGGGCAGGCTGCTACATTCTGGACAGGTGTTTTAGGTTTTCTGAAAGCGCTTGTCTGGCCCGCTTTTCTGGTATACGAGGCTCTGAAGTATTTTGAACTTTAAGGTTTTTGTTATAATAGTTTTGGTTGCAGCAGATATATTTGCGGCTGAAGATTCTTAATCTTGGAGATGTTGTCTAAATGACCAGGCAAAAAATCAGACGGACCGTTATCTTTATCTCTTTTCTCTTTTTCCCCATCACCATTTATTTTTTATCCCCGGTACTGGTTCTTATGGGTGCCTATGAAGGTATAATTGCCGGCAGCCTGGTTATTTTTATTTTGATGTTTTTTACATCAATGCTTGTCGGGCGCCTCTTCTGCAGTTGGTTATGTCCGGGTGGAGGACTTCAGGAAGCCTGTTTTTATATATCGGGAAAACCGGCTCGCGGAGGAAAAGCGAACTTAATTAAATACTTCATCTGGGTCCCCTGGTTGATTCTGATGGTCATCATGCTGTTCAGAAGCGGCAGCATTCCGCAAGTTGATATGTTATTCCATATACCGGGAGGAATATCTGTCTCCCAACCCGGCGATTACTTTGTTTATTACTTCTTCGTCGGTCTTATCCTGGTTCTATCTTTAGCGGCGGGCAAACGGGCTTTTTGCCACTACGTGTGTTGGATGGCCCCTTTTATGATCATCGGGACAAAGATAAAAAGCCTTCGCTTTTGGCCATCCCTTCACCTTTCAGCCAATCCGGATTCATGCAATGACTGTAAGCGGTGTAACAAGGTATGCCCGATGAGTCTTGATGTTAATTATTTGGTTAAATCGGGAATAGAAGATGATAGTGAATGCATATTATGTGGTTCATGTATTGATAACTGCCCGCAGAGCTCAATTAAGTATAAGTTTCTTTACCAGAATGGGAATTAATGGAATCGAGGCCCGGAATAGCCAACTGAGTATTAAGTGAAGGAGGAAGGAAAATGAAAATTGGTTTGGTTTATTATTCACAATCAGGGAATACGAGGCAGGTAGCAGGAAAAATTAAAGATAAGCTGGTAGATTCCGGTCATGAAGTTACCCTTGATGAAATCACCATCACCGGTAAAAGCCCGGCCCAGCCGAGACAGTTTCAGTTAAACCATGTACCGGCGGTTGAAGGCTACGAAGCCGTTATATTCGGTGCTCCGGTCCAGGCATTTTCATTAAATCCGGCAATGATTGCCTATATGAGTCAGCTTCCGTCGTTAAGCGGCAAAAAGGTTGCCTGTTTCGTAACCAAGCAGCTTCCCCTGCTCTTCGTCGGCGGAACGGGTGCTATCGCCAGGATGAAAAAAGAAGTTGAATCAAGGGGAGCCAATTTAGTCGGAACAGATATTGTCGTCTGGGCAGAATCAAAAAGAGATAAGACAACCAAACAATGTATCGAAAATATGGGCAAGTATTTTTAACAGTTCAAACCCCTGGTGGAACTGGAGATGATTTTGAAAAGAGTTAATAATATGCAGTATATAAACAGGAGGAGACGGTTTGGAAATTAAACCCGGCTCAAAAAGTCATCCTTACATGCCGACCAGTGTGCCTGCTACAAGGGATGAGATGCTTGAAACCCTTGGCCTGGAAAAACTGGAAGATTTAATAAAAGTTATTCCGGAAGCTCTTATCTATAAAGGTCATTTGGACATACCCGGGCCTTTAAATGCAGAAGCAGACCTGAAACAGCACGTTGACGGTATACTTGATAAAAATATTTCCTGCTCGAATTATTTAAGTTTTTTGGGGGCCGGATGCTACCGGCATTATGTCCCTGCAGTCTGCGACGAAATTAACAGCAGGTCCGAGTTTTTGACTGCCTATGTTGGTGATACCTACTCTGATCATGGCAAATTTCAGGCTTTCTTTGAATTTTGCAGTATGATGGCCGAACTGCTAGATATGGACGTGGTTAGTTACCCAACATTTGACGGCGGCCAGGCGGTATGTTCTGCATTAAGGATGGCCATGAGGATAACCGGAAAGCGGGAATTGCTCTTGCCGCGGACCATGAATCCTGAAATACTCTCCCAGGCCGTTGATTACTGTGGAAAAGATGCTGTAATTAAACTGGTTAACTATGATTCTGAAACAGGACAGCTCGACATTGAGGATCTGGAAAGAAATGCAACTGATCAAACAGCAGCAGTATTTTTCGAAAACCCTTCTTATCTCGGTTTTCTGGAAGAGAAGGGCAGGGAAATAATTAATATTGCCCATAAAAAAAATGCCTTAAGTATAGTTTACACCGATCCGATTTCACTTGGAATTCTGGAGCCTCCTTCTTCTTATGGAGCCGATCTGGTATGTGGCGATATTCAACCTTTAGGTATTCATATGCACTTTGGCGGCGGTTGTGCCGGTTTTATTGCTTCCCGTGACGAAGAACGCATTATCAACGAATATCCCACCTACCTGATCGGGCTTGCGGAGACCAAAAATGGTCGGGGTTTCGGTTGGGGCCGGGCCCTTAACTGGCGTACTTCTCATGGCAGCAGGGAGAAGGGTAAAGAATATATGGGAACGGCAGCAGGCCTCTGGGCGATTACAGCTGCTGTTTACCTTGCTTTGATGGGGCCGCAGGGAATGAAAGAAATCGGAGAGACAATCATCAGCCGGACATACTATGCAAAAGAGTTTCTTGCCAGTATCGGTGGAATCAATACCACATCCTTCAAGTCATTATCTTTCAAAGAATTTCCTGTTAATTTTGATTCCACCGGTTTGAGTGTAAAGGAGATCAATACCAGACTACTTGAGTATGAAATTTTTGGAGGAAAAGATCTTTCATCTGAATTTCCTGAATTGGGTCAGACAGCACTTTATTGTATAACTGAGATGATCACCGAAACGGATATCAAGAAACTGGCCGAAGCCCTGAAGTCTATTGTTACCCGGAACAGGGGGAAGGCCTGATGAAAAACACCGATAGAAGCAAGAGGTTGAGAGCTTACCATGCAGCCATGTGGGATGAACCGATAATAATGGAGATGGGCTCTCCCGGGGAGCGCGGTATTCTGGTACCCGAAGCGGAACCCGGGGTTAAAGAATTTGTCGGGGATCCTTCAGGACTTATACCGACCGGGTTAAGACGAAAAAAATCACCTGCTTTGCCTGAGCTGGGGCAGATGCAGGTGTTGAGACATTATTTGCGGCTTTCACAGGAAACAATCGGGGCCGATCTGGCTATCGATTTCGGCCAGGGAACCTGCACTATGAAGTACAGCCCCAAAGCACATGAAACATTTGTCCGCAATCATAAGTTAGCCGAACTGCATCCATACCAGGATGATCGGACCCTACAGGGAATTTTGGAATTAACCCATAGTTTGGAATCATACCTGAAAGAGCTATCTGGTATGGATAAGTTTTCCTTCCAGGCAGGGTCAGGCTCTCAGGCGATCTATGCCAATGCCGCAGTGATCAGGGCCTATCACCGGGAAAAAGGGGAAAACTCCAGAGACGAGGTTATCACAACCATTCTATCTCATCCCGGTAATGCCGGGGCTGCCAGTACAGCAGGATATAAAGTAATTACTCTTATGCCGGATGAAAGCGGTTTACCCGACCTGGAAGCGCTTAAGGCCTCGGTTTCAGGTAAAACTGCGGCACTTTTCATTACAAACCCCGAAGATACAGGCATATTTAATGAACGGATCAGAGAATACACCGATCTGGTTCATTCGGCTGGGGGGCTCTGCTGTTATGACCATGCCAATGCAAACGGCCTGATGGGAATTGTCAGAGCCAGGGATATGGGTTTTGATTTATGTCATTACAACCTGCATAAGTCTTTCTCATCACCTCACGGCAGCCATGGGCCGGGTGCCGGCGCACAGGGAGTGGTTGATAAACTGGCAAAATTCCTCCCTCTCCCGACCGTTGAATTTGACGGCGAAAAATACTTCCTCGACTATAACCGGCCGGATTCTATCGGGAAACTGAGAAAGTTTCATGGGGTTCCTCCCGTTTTCGTCAGGGCTTATGCTTTCATCAGAAGCCTTGGTGCTGATGGTTTGAAAATGGCAGCGCTGCTTTCAATCTTGAATAACAACTACCTGTTGGCGAAGCTGCTTGATATTCCGGGCCTTAGCTGTCCCATGGGTGAGGGCCGGCAGAGAATAGAGCAGGCCAGGTTAAGCTGGATCGATCTGAAGGATAAAACCGGGGTGGGAACTGATGATATTAATCGCCGCATTCTGGACTATGGCCTGCAAACATATTTCACGAGTCATCATCCGCGAATCATTCCTGAGCCATTCACCCCCGAGCCGCCTGAGTCGTATTCGAAAGATGACCTGGATGAGTACGCCGCAATCATCAGACAGGTTGCGGGCGAAGCCTGTAACAATCCAGATCTGGTTCTTAATGCACCCCATAATTGCCCAATTGGCCAGATTGATCCGGATCCTCTGGTTAATGCTGAGAAGTTTGCTTCAACCTGGAGAGCCTACAGGAAAAATCAGGGAAAACCCAAAAATTAGATATTGATCATACTGAAACAGGGATCGTTTTGCTAAAGCCCGAGTGAAACTTGACAAAAAAGCAGGCTGTTGTTAGTATGCTTATAATTGAATAGAGTATCTACGATGAAGGAAAGAAGTAACCGGAAGTGACCTTTGCACAGCGAGCCGGGGAGAGTGTAAGCCCGGCAGAAGGCCCGGTGAATGGCGTTCCCGAGTTATTTACAAGTGAGAGGATCCTGATTAATGAGGATCAAGTAGGGTGGAACCGCGGGAATACCTCCCGTCCCTATGGCAGAAACAGCCGGGGGCAGGAGGTTTTTTGATATCCAAAATGGCCTTTATAGAAATCAGCAGAATAATTGGCATGAAGTGGAGGAAATGCGATGGATCTACAAACGATTATGATCAAACTTCAGGAGTTCTGGGCTTCGAGAGGGTGCCTGATCTGGCAGCCCTATGATGTGGAAAAAGGGGCGGGGACAATGAACCCGGCAACCTTTCTTAAATCAATGGGTCCCGAACCCTGGTCTGTTGCCTATGTTGAACCATCAAGGCGTCCGGCAGATGGAAGGTACGGAGAAAACCCCAACAGGTTATACCAGCACCTCCAATACCAGGTAATAATCAAACCGGCGCCACCGGACATTCAACAGCAGTATCTGGACAGTCTGGCCTATTTAGGCCTTGATCCGCTGGAGCATGATATCCGCTTTGTTGAAGATAACTGGGAAGCGCCTACCCTGGGAGCCTGGGGCCTGGGCTGGGAAATATGGCTGGACGGGATGGAGATAACCCAGTTTACCTATTTCCAACAGGTTGGCGGGTTCGATGTTGAGCAGGTTCCGGTTGAACTGACTTACGGCCTGGAAAGAATAGCGATGTATTTACAGGATTGCGATAATGTTTTTGATCTTATCTGGACCGGCAATATTACCTATGGAGAGGTTTTTCAACGGGTGGAATGGGAACAGTCGAGCTACAGCTTTGATTATGCAGATCGCGATCTGCTCTTTAAATTATTTTCAGATTATGAAGCTGAAGCAAAGAGGCTGCTCGAGTTGAACCTGGTTTACCCCGCTTACGATTATATATTGAAATGTTCTCATACATTTAACAACCTTGACGCCAGGGGTGCGATCGGTGTAAGTGAGAGAGCGGCATATATCGGCCGGGTGAGAACGCTGGCCAGGATGTGTGCAGAGTGCTATCTTAAACAACGTGAAGATGCGGGCTACCCGCTGCTGGCCAAAGGAGGAATGACGAAATGACAAAAACAGCCGACCTTTTATTTGAAATAGGCTGCGAAGAGATTCCATCCCGTTTTATGGCCGGTGCTCTTGAACAGCTTAAGACTGAAGCGGCAGCGCTGCTTGCAGATAATCGCCTGGAACATGGGGATATCGAGACCTGGGGCACCCCGCGAAGACTGGTTATGGTAGTCGGAAATCTCGAAACGGCACAGCCTGATCTGGTTGAAACTGTCAAGGGGCCACCTTTAGACAGGGCTTATGATGAAGATGGCAAACCGACAAAAGCGCTCACCGGCTTTATGCAGGGTCAGGGTGTTTCCATTGATCAGGTTGGGGAAGAGGTTATAAAAAATGCCCGCTATGTAGTAATTCAAAAAGAAATTGCCGGCCGGCCTACAGCCAACCTACTAACCCTGCTGCTGCCCAGGTTGATTCAAAAACTAAATTTTCCACGGCCCATGTACTGGCAAGGTAAAGATATTCGGTTTGCCCGTCCGATTCGCTGGCTTTTGGCGCTGTACGACAACCGGGAAATTCACTTTGAATATGCCGGAGTTACTTCCGGTAAATTCACATTAGGTCATCGTTTTCTGACAAAGGAACCTCTGAAGATTAACGATATAGAAAGCTATTTTAAAACCCTGGAAGAGAACTTCGTTGTGGTCAGCCAGGATAAACGACGTGAAATTATCCGTAAACAGCTTGAACAGAAAGCTGCCGAAAAAGGTGGAAAAGCCTTGATCGATCCCGATCTTCTGGAAGAGGTTATTCATCTGGTTGAATATCCGGTAGCCGTTGATGGCTATTTTGATGAAGCTTATCTCGATCTACCGCAGGAAGTGCTCATAACCACCATGCAGCATCATCAGAGGTATTTCCCCATTTTGGAAGAAGACGGTTCGGGTTTATTGCCCTATTTTGTTGGAATCAGCAATAATCGGTTTCATGAAAATATCAGGAAAGGTTATGCCAAGGTACTGCAGGCCAGGCTTGCTGATGCCCGCTTTTTCTTTAATGAAGACCGTAAACAGGCCCTGGAAGACTATGTGGAGCAGCTTTCCAGTGTAATATTTTTGGAGTCCCTGGGTACTCTCGATCAGAAGCGGGATCGTTTGGTACAGCTAACTGAAAAGCTCGGAAAAGCTTTGAGCCTTCCCCGGGATCAAATAGAAGCTGCCCAAAGAGCCGCTCATCTCTGCAAAGCAGATCTGGTAACCAGCCTGGTCAAGGAGTTTACCGAATTGCAGGGTGTAATGGGAAGGGAATATGCCCGATTGAGCGGTGAAACAGAAGAAGTAGCTGTGAGTATATATGAGCATTATCTTCCACGGTTCAGCGGTGATGATATACCAGCCGGCATGGTAGGAGCTCTGGTTTCGCTGGCTGATCGCATTGACACCCTGGCCGGATGCTTTGCCATCGGGATACAGCCTACAGGATCCCAGGACCCTTATGCCCTGAGGCGTCAGGCTCAGGGGGCAGTTTCAATCATGCTCGGCAAGAAATTAGATCTTTCTATTGCAGATTTCATCGGGATCGCTTTGAATAACCTGACCGGGACTTTGAATCTAACCCCGAAGCAGGTAGATGAAATCAGCGGAAACCTGACCGATTTTATTACTCAGCGGATCAGATTTGCCCTGCAGGAACAGGGTATTACTTTTGATGTCATTGAAGCAGTACTTGCAGTTCCCTTCAATTCAATTTACGAAATGTTTAACCGGGCAGTAGTTTTGGATGAATATGTTAAAGGTCCGCTGCTTGATGATGTTGTCATTGCCTATAATCGTGTTGCCAATCTGGCCGGAAAAACTTCCGGTGGAGTAATTAATGAGAATCTATTCGTTGATGATACGGAGAGAGAACTTTATCACAGCATGCTGGCTGTGGAAACAGCAATTGAAGGGAACGGGGATACTGCTCACAGTTTGGAAGAACTGCAGACTTTGAAACCGTCAATTGATAATTTGTTTGACAGCGTAATGATTATGGTCGAGGATAGGGCCATAAGGGACAACAGACTAAACCTGTTAGCGAGGATAAAAGCTCTATTCAACCGGGTTGCTGATTTTTCCCGGTTGCAAACTCCTTAATTCATTATTCAGGCAGGAAGAACGAAGGTTTATACAGTATAGTAAGCTTGTAATGTTAAATAACAGCAGGATTTGTTATTGATTTAAGGTGTGCGGGAGGTTTATGGATGAATTTTATTACTGACAAGCCGATTGTCTATATCGTATCGGACTCAATCGGTGATACCGCCGAGTTTGTAGTCAAAGCTGTTGCCAGCCAGTTTGATTCAGGTAAAGTGGAAATGCGCAGGGTCCCTTTTGTTGAGGATAAAAACCAGGTTTACCAGGTTATTAAGGATGCCGCCGAGAGCAATGCCATTGTTGCCTATACCCTGGTCGTTCCTGAACTACGGCAGGCTATGGAAGAAGAATCCAGACTTTATAATATCTGCACTGCGGATATTCTCGGTTCATTAATGAATGCTTTCAGTTGCATTACGGCGAAAGAACCGCGAAGTGAACCAGGACGGGTCAGAAAGCTTGATGAAGATTATTTCAAAAGAGTGGCCGCTGTGGAATTCGCCGTTAAACATGACGATGGCAAAGATCCACGGGGGCTGCTTCAGGCGGATGTTGTTTTGATCGGGATATCCCGAACATCAAAAACTCCGCTCAGCATGTATCTCGCCCACCAGAGAATAAAGGTTGCCAACCTGCCTCTTGTACCGGAGGTCGAGCCTCCGGAAGAACTCTTCTGGATTCCCAGCGATAAAATTATAGGCCTGATCATCAACCCCGATCAGCTCCAGCAGATCAGGCGGGAACGGCTCAAATCACTGGGGCTTGAGGATGACGCCAATTATGTTTCTGGTGAACGGATCGAGGAAGAGCTGGCATATGCCCAACGCATTATGAAAAAACTTGGCTGTACTGTTTTTGATGTTTCCAACAAAGCTGTTGAAGAAGTTGCCAACAGGATTATCCAGATTATCAGGGGAGGTCATAAATAATGAACAGCGGCAAATATGTTTATCCCTTTGCAGAGGGTAACAAATCGATGAAAAGTTTACTGGGCGGAAAAGGCGCCAATCTGGCCGAGATGGCCCGCATTGGTCTGCCCGTTCCGCCGGGATTTATTGTGACCACCGAAGCATGCAACCGCTACCTGAGTCTGGGGGATGGATTGTGGCCGGAGCTTGAGTCGGAAATAGAATCTAACCTTAAAGCTCTTGAGCATGGAACCGGGCGCACATTTGGAGGGAAAAAACCATTACTGCTATCTGTCCGTTCGGGAGCGGTGGTTTCCATGCCCGGTATGATGGATACTGTTCTCAATCTCGGGCTTACAACAGATACAGTTGAATATCTGGCCAGTGAAGCGGGAAACCGTCGATTTGCCCTTGACTGCTACCGTCGTTTTATCCAGATGTTTGCCGATGTAGTATTAAAAGTCGGCCACTACCAGTTTGAAAATGTTCTAACCAGGGTCAGGCACGAGAAAAATGTCCAGACCGATGCTGAACTGGATGAACGGGATCTTGAAAATGTTGTTAAAGAATTCCTGGTTATCGTCCGTAAGGAAACAGGCAGAGAATTTCCCACCGATCCAATGGAACAATTAATCATGGCAATTGAGGCTGTATTTAAATCCTGGAATACGGATCGGGCAGTAGTCTACCGCCAGGCACATAAAATACCTGAAACACTTGGAACCGCGGTAAATGTGCAGGTCATGGTTTTCGGTAACCTTGGTGAGGATAGCGGAACAGGTGTTGCTTTCACCAGGGATCCTTCAACCGGAGAAAATAAACTTTACGGCGAATATCTTCTGAACGCACAGGGGGAGGATGTCGTAGCCGGAATCAGAACGCCCCACCCATTGGATGAGTTGGAGCACGATTTGCCGGAAGTTTACAGGGAGTTTGTAGAGCACTGCCGGACGCTTGAACTGCATTACCGTGATATGCAGGATATTGAGTTTACCATTGAACAGGGTAAACTTTACATGCTGCAAACCAGGACCGGCAAGAGGACGGCCTCTTCGGCTGTCCGTATTGCAGTTGAAATGGTTAAAGAAGGTTTAATCACCAAGACGGAAGCCTTGCAGAGAATAGAACCGGCTCAACTGGAGCATCTGCTTCACTGGCGGATAGATCCCGATGCTGAGAAGAAAGTTATCGCCCGCGGACTGCCGGCCTCGCCGGGAGCTGCATCCGGAATTGTTGTTTTTGATGCAGACCGTGCGCAGGATATGGCTCAGGCAGGAAAGGATGTTCTGCTGGTCCGTCCAGAAACCACGCCTGATGATATACACGGAATTATTGCAGCCCGGGGTGTTCTGACCAGCAGGGGAGGCATGACCAGTCATGCTGCAGTTGTAGCCAGGGGAATGGGCAAACCATGTGTTTGCGGGTGTGAAGATTTAAAAATAGATATCAGCGGGGGACGCTTTACGGTTCAGGGAGTTGAATACAAAGAAGGAGTAATATTATCAATTGACGGCAGTACCGGCGAAGTTATCCTGGGCGAGGTTCCGCTTATTGAGCCCCGATTTACCGATGATTTTCACGAGCTTTTAAGGTGGGCCGATGAAATTCGCCGGTTGAAAGTCCGGGCGAATGCAGATAATCCGGAAGATGCCCGCCGGTCGGTTGAAATGGGAGCCCAGGGAATCGGCCTGTGCCGGACAGAGCACATGTTTATGGCCGCAGATCGAGTTCCGGTTGTCCAGAGAATGATTCTTTCCACAAATCTGGAAGAACGTGAAGCTGCGCTGGCCGAGTTACTGCCGATGCAAAAAGGTGATTTTAAAGGAATTCTCAGGGAAATGGCCGGATATCCGGTAACCATCCGGTTACTTGATCCACCCCTACACGAATTTTTACCGGATCGCGAAGAGCTTTTAATTGAAGTTGACCGGTTAAGAAGAGAAAACGGGGATGCCGGAGAGTTAAAGGCTAAAGAAGTATTGCTGCACAAAGTGCAGTCTTTATCCGAATTTAACCCCATGCTCGGTCACCGCGGCTGCAGGTTAGGGCTGGTCTATCCTGAGATATATCGTATGCAGATCAGGGCGATCTTCATGGCAGCTTTTGAACTGTTAAACGAAGGGATTTCCATCGACCAGCTGCAGCCGGAAATTATGATCCCCCTGGTCGGTCATCGTGAGGAAATGGATTTGATGAAAAAACTGGTTGATGAAACAGCCCGGACTCTTTTTGAAGAAATGGGAAGGCAGGTTCCCTACCTGGTCGGGACTATGATCGAGCTGCCCAGAGCCTGCCTCGTTGCCGATCATCTGGCAGAATCTGCTTCCTTCTTTTCCTTCGGAACCAATGATTTAACCCAGACTACACTCGGGTACAGCCGGGATGATTCGGAAGGCAAGTTTCTTCCATTTTACCTTCAGCACAAAATTTTAAAGGTAAATCCCTTTGCAGAAGTAGATCGGGAAGGCGTAGGCCAGTTAATAAAAATAGCCATAGAAAAGGGACGCAATTCCAGACCTAACCTGAAAGTCGGTATCTGTGGGGAGCATGGGGGGGATCCGGCATCAATTGAGTTTTTCAACACTGCCGGATTGGATTATGTCAGCTGCTCGCCATTCAGATTACCTGTTGCCAGGTTGGCAGCTGCACGGGCGACTCTGTAAAGGGTAAGTAAGTTTGAGGATTGAATAATAAGAAGATTCAATCTTGCAATTGTCAGTTGATATAAACAGGAGAACCATATTTTATGGCGAATAGTTGATCAGTTAAAATAGTTGCAAGGAGTGATCCAATTGACCCAGCATCATAACCATGATTTGGCTTCGCACAATATTCAACCACCCTGTCAGTCGGCCTGTCCGGTGCACCAGGGTTGTCGTGATTATTTGCTGGCTATCGCTACCGGAGATTTTGACCGTGCGCTGGCAATAATCAAAGAAACCAATCCACTGCCTTTTGTCTGCGGAACAATCTGTGCTCATCATTGTGAAGACGAATGCCGTCGCAATGATGTAGACAAACCACCTTCGATAAGGGCTTTAAAGAGATTTGCCGTTGAGTACGGGAAGGCTAAAGCCGCCCCGCCTGCAGATGGTGCAAAGATCAGTGGAAAAGTTGCGATTGTCGGAGCCGGTCCTGCCGGACTTACAGCTGCATATGATTTGGCCCGTCTTGGAGCAGATGTTACAGTATTTGACCGTGAAAATGCAGCCGGCGGGGCAGTAAGGCACTATATTCCGCTTTACCGTCTACCTGATGAAGCAGTCGACCAGGATATAGAAGAGATTGCAGAGCAGGGTGTAAAGTTTAAATTTGGAGTGGAGATGGGTAAAGATATTACCATCGAAAAACTGGAGAAAGAAGGCTACCAGGCGATTCTTCTGGCCATGGGTCTGCCGGTTAGCCGCGGATTGAACCTGCCCGGCGGAGAGGGTGAAGGGGTGCTTAATGCTTTGCCATTCCTGCAGCAGGTGAAAAGAGAAGGATTTAAATTCGAAGGCAGCCCCGAAGTTATTGTAATCGGTGGCGGTAATGTGGCAATGGACGTTGCCCGTTCCGCTGTCAGGGCAGGGGCAGGAAAAGTTAAACTGGCCTGCCTTGAATGTGATGAAGAAATGCCGGCTTTTGAATGGGAAATAGAAGAAGCAAAAGAAGAGGGTATTGAATTTAATACATCCTGGGGACCGAAGGCAATCGTCCGGGATAATGGGAAAATTACCGGTCTCGAAGTTGTTGAATGTACATGCGTTTTCGATGATCAGGGCCGGTTTAATCCAACCATGAATGAGGAATGCCAGGAAGTTATTTCAGGCGATTTAGTAATATTTGCCATCGGCCAGGGTGGAGATCCCGAACCGGTCCGCGGCGAAATTGATATTGATGAGCGCGGCAGGGTGGTTTTTAATGACTCCAGGATGACCACCAGCAGAGCCGGTGTATTCAGTTGTGGGGAAATGGTTATGGGACCGGGGACTGCAGTCCAGGCCATGGGGAACGGCAGGTTAGCCGCCCAGGCTATTGCCAGTTACCTGCAGGGAGTTCCATTTGACAAGGCCGATATCAACGAGATCCCGGAACTTGAAAAACTCGATCCGAAGGTTGCCGGAGAGGTCGGCAAAATTGATCGTTACCAGATTCCGATGATGACCCCTGAAGAAAGAGTTCGCCACTTCAAACAAGCCGAACTGGGCTATGATGTGGCAACAGCTATCAGTGAGGCTCGCCGCTGCCTGACCTGTGCGGCAGGAGCCTGCCAGGATGAAGAACTTTGTGTGCACTGCCTGACCTGCCTGCGCATCTGTCCATACGATGTGCCGGTGCTTAATGAAGAAGGGAAGGTAAGTGTCCGAAACGAACAGTGCCAGGCCTGTGGTTTATGTATGAGTGTCTGCCCTGTTTACGCGATCAAGTTCCATGCACCTTATGTTGAAGATGCTGTAAACTCTATCGAGCCTGCAGTACAGAAAGCGCTGGCAAAACGAAACGGCGAACCGGTGATGCTGGCCATTACCTGTGCCTACGGAGCCTTTGCCATGCCGGAATTTGTTAACAAGGAACATAAAAATACAGCGGTAGTCCGCTATCCCTGTGTTGGTAAACTTGATTCTGTACACATCCTAAAGGCTTTCGAATTGGGTGTTGACGGAGTAGTAGTAGTTGGATGCGGTGAGGATGACAAGAACAAGTGTCAGTACAAGGATATCACTTTCTGGACAGGGAAAAGGGTCGGCCACGCCTGTGATATGATGGAAGCACTAGGCATGGAAAGAGATAGAGTTTCCTATACCGAACTTGCCGGATCTGAAATTGAAAAGTTCGATCAAATCGTTGCTGAAGCTGCAGCGAAGATCAAATAATTTAAGAATATCTGTCAGACAAAAAAATACCATGTACCCCCCGGGACAATAAATTACGGGGGGTACTTTTTTGCCACCTTCCATTGAGTTCACTTGGCTGATTGTTGCAGGAATAAAAACTTAATTGTCGAATAGGTTACATTGGCCCGGGTTTATAGATAACCGAACCGGCCGGGGAACCGGGAGCACCTCGTCTCAGTCATAGAGATGGGGTTTTTATTACTTAACGGCGGTCAAATGCAGCTCAGGCATTGAAAATGAGCTTACCGGAGGAATTCTGCTATGCCACAGGGTATACCGGAAGAGATAATAGACGAGATTCGTCAGCATACCGACCTGGTCAACCTGACTGGAGAATATCTCAAACTTGAAAGAAGAGGTAAAAATATGGTCGGTCTTTGCCCCTTTCACAATGAAAAAACTCCTTCATTTACTGTATCTCCTGAAAAACAACTTTTTCACTGTTTCGGGTGCGGCGCTTCAGGAAATGTTTTCAGCCTGGTTATGCAGCTGGAAAACCTGAGTTTTCCGGAAGCAGCAAGATTCCTGGCAGACCGGGCCGGTGTGAAGATCCCTGAATACAGAAAAGAAAAGGCAGGAGAAGAGGATTTAAAGGAGAATATCTATAAACTTAATCAGCTGGCGGCCCGTTTTTTTGCTTACTGCCTTACTAAAACCAAATCTGGCAGTAAAGCACTGGGTTATTTACAAAAAAGAGGGATAAACGCCCAGTCTGCCGAAACATTTAAACTGGGATATGCCCCGGCTGATTGGACCGGATTTTTTAATTTTGCCCATAAAAAGGGTATACCGGCAGACCTGATGGTCAAAGCCGGGCTGGTTTCTCCGGGCAAGGATAAAGGATATTATGACCGCTTCAGGGACAGGCTGATCTTTCCCATTTTTAATATAAGCGGTAAAGTTGCCGGTTTCGGTGGCCGCTCCCTGAATGAAAATGAAAATAGCGGACCCAAATATCTCAATTCACCGGAAACCCCGGTATTTAACAAAGGTTCAATGCTTTACGGGTTGAATCTATCCAGAGAGGCTATTCGCCGGGAGAAGAAAGCAGTGGTCATGGAGGGCTATACCGACGTGATTACCGCTTATCAGGAAGGAATTGAAAATGTAGTTGCTTCACTGGGCACAGCGCTAACGGCTGAACAGGGCAGAATTCTTCGACACCAGGCGGAGACTGTAATTACAGCTTACGATTCAGATACAGCCGGTGAGGCGGCAACCTGGAGAGGTCTAAGTATACTGCAGAAAACAGGCTGCCTGGTTCATGTAGCTGAACTACCGGAGGGAAGCGATCCCGACAGCTATATCAAAGAATACGGCAAAGAAGCTTTTCTCACATTGGTGGATAAGGCTACACCATTAATGGAATACCGGCTCCTGCAGCTTAAAAAGCAATTTGATCTAACTTCCGACCGGGGAAGATTGGACTATACGGAAGAGTTAATGTCTTTTCTTCTGGCGGCTGTTAACCAGGTTGAGCAGGATTTTTATCTTAAACGGGCTGCTGAAGAACTTGCAATTGATGAAGATGCGCTGCGCAGGGAGCTAAAGATAAGACGCAAAAAAACCGGGCGGGCAGCTGATTCGGAACAGACTGATTTTTTGGCGGCCGGTCCCGCTATAACGGTTAGAAGAGCTGAAAAAATATTAATATCTTTAATGCTTCAGAGCAAGGATATTGCCGAAAAAGGGCGAAATAACTTAGAACCTGAATATTTTGAAGATAAACGTATCAGAGAAGTGATTGAATCAATCTGGGCGCTTGCTGAAGAAGACTTAAGCCTGAGTACTGAAAAGCTGCTAAATCGCTTTGAAGATTCTCAGGTAGTTAAAATGGTTACAGAAGCTGTAACCGATCCTGAGTTGCAGGATCTGCAGCCCAAGATCGCGAAGCGTATGGCTGAAGATTGTATGAATGAAATTCGTCAGTCCTGGCTGAAAAGTCAAAAAAGGGACATTCAGAAAAAGTTGAAAGAACTGGAAACCTCGGGAACTGAAGAAGAAATTAAGGAATTTATGAATAAATATCAGCACCTTTTACTCAGCAAAGACGGAAGCCCTGACCGTCCTGGAAAAGGAGGGGATTTCGATGGCTAAAGATGTAGAAAAAACAATTTCACTGGAAGATGCACAGCATGAGCTGTTTGAGCGTGGTAAGAGCAAGGGTTCAATCAGTTACAAGGAGATCATTGATACCTTGCAGCCTTACGAACTCTCTGTAGAAGCTCTTGATATTTTCTATGATAAATTAGTGCAGGAAGGAATCGACATTACCGATGATTCCGTATCCGATGTTCAGGATGCAGATCATGATAGTGATACAGAAGGTGATTCGAAAACGGAGAGCGCAGATCTCCTTACGGCTCCCGAAGGGGTCGCTGTTAATGATCCCGTTCGTATGTACCTGAAGGAAATCGGTAAAATTCCGCTTTTAACTCCAGAAGAAGAAGTCGAGCTGGCCCAGGCTATTGAACATAACAGCGACGAGGCAAGGAGAAGGCTGGCCGAGGCAAATCTGAGGCTGGTTGTCAGCATTGCCAAGAAATATGTCGGTCGGGGCATGCTGTTCCTGGATCTGATCCAGGAAGGCAACCTTGGACTGATCAAGGCTGTTGAAAAGTTCGATTATCGAAAAGGATATAAATTCAGCACCTATGCAACCTGGTGGATACGTCAGGCAATTACCAGGGCTATTGCTGATCAGGCCAGAACAATCCGGATCCCGGTTCATATGGTGGAAACGATCAACAAACTGATCAGGATTTCG
The DNA here is from genome assembly GCA_033549065.1 of Bacillota bacterium. Taxonomy (NCBI): domain Bacteria; kingdom Bacillati; phylum Bacillota; species Bacillota bacterium. Next base: position 7,884 of record JAWSUE010000003.1, on the reverse strand, counting down.
CGCCAGCTTGTTCAGGAACTGGGCCGCGAGCCGCTTCCCGAAGAAATTGCCCAGGAAATGAATATCAGCGAAGAACGGGTTCGGGAAATTCTGAAAATTGCCCAGGAGCCGGTTTCACTGGAAACTCCCATCGGGGAAGAAGATGACAGCCATCTCGGAGATTTTATAGAAGACCATGAAGCTCAGGCCCCGGCCGATGCTGCTGCCTTTGAACTGCTCAAGGAACAGCTCGAAGATGTGCTCGATACTCTTTCAGCCCGGGAGGAAAAAGTTCTTCGCCTGCGGTTCGGTCTGGATGACGGAAGGTCCCGTACACTCGAGGAAGTAGGACAGTACTTTGGTGTAACCAGGGAGAGGATTCGCCAAATCGAAGCTAAAGCTCTCCGGAAACTGCGGCACCCGATGCGCAGTAAAAGGCTTCGTGATTATCTCGAATAAGCAGTTTATGATTCTGTAAACTAAATGCGGCAGGCTGTTAAGAAAGCCTGCCGTTTTTAGTTCAGGATAGCTCCCTCAGAAGCAGAACCGGCCAGGTTGCCGTAACGGGTCAGGATTCCCCGGGAAATATTTTTATCAGGTGCAGAGGGTTTTCTATCTTTCAGGATCTTTTGATCTACCAGGATAGAAATTTCACGTTTTTTCAGGTCAATGCGGATTAAATCTCCATCACGAACCAGGGCAATCGGCCCTCCTGAAGCAGCCTCGGGGGTAACATGACCGATACAGAGACCGCGTGTAGAACCGGAAAAGCGACCGTCGGTGACTACCGCTGTACCACTCTTCATTCCGCTCAGCAGAGCGCTTAACATGTGTATCTCCCGCATTCCTGGTCCACCCCGGGGGCCTTCATAGCGTAAGACGACGATCGAACCGCTCTCTATTTTATTCGCCAATGCCTTTTCAATTGCATCTTCAAGACAATCAAAGGTCTGTGCCCTGCCTTCAAAGATCTCCTGGTCCATTTTTACAGCAGCTTTTTTAAGAACTGCGCCCTCCGGGGCAAGGTTGCCGTAAAGAACTGTTAAACCGCCGCTGGGGTGAATCGGATCGGAGAGGGGATGGATCACTTTCCCGGTTTTTAGCATGGAACGATCTTTTTTCCAGTCCCCGACCATTTCATTAACAGATTTGCCCAGGACATTCTTAACTGACCCATCGGGTAAGCAGGTCTTCAGTTCTGCCAGCAAAGCCTGAACTCCGCCTTCATGGTAAAATTCGGATACGGGGTAATTACCACCGGGAAGCAGGTCACATAAATGGGGTATTAGATCGGATATATGATCAAAGTCTTTTAGCTTCAATTCAATGTTTCCCTCGGCTGCCAGGGCAAGCAGGTGTAGAATACTGTTTGTTGAGCCACCCAGGGCCATATCAACTGCAATGGCATTCAACAGGGCGCTGCGGTTGATAATCTGCCTGGTCGTAATCCCCCGGTTAACCAATTCGACGATTTGCTCACCACTGCTTCTGGCAAGACGAAGTTTACAAGCGCTGCGGGCGGGAGCTGCTCCCATTCCGGGTAAGGTTATCCCCATCGCTTCCGCCAGGTAAGACATGGTATTTGCTGTACCCAGCATGGCACAGCTTCCTGCTCCGGGTATTGCTGCTTCTTCAACCGCTGCAAGTTCTTCAGCAGAAATTTTTCCCGAAGCAGCCGCACCGGCAAGTTCACGCATACTGCTTAAGGTTAAGCTGTGATGACTGCCGCACCGGCCTTCTGTCATGCAGCCTGCAGTGACCATGATAGTCGGGATGTCCAGCCTCAGGGCTGCCATCAACTGGCCGGGAACAATCTTATCGCATCCGCATAGGAGAACCAGACCGTCCAGGCAGTGAGCGCGGGTCATGATCTCGACAGTATCGGCAATATTTTCACGGCTGGGAAGGGAATAGTTCATGCCTGCATGCCCTTGGGCCAGCCCGTCGCAGACAGCACAGGTGTGGAATTCGCGGGCAATGCCGCCGCCGGCGGCAATTCCCTCACGGATTACAGCGGAAAGTTCGTTTAAATGCATATGCCCGGGAACCAGGTCGGTTTGTGAATTGGCAATACCGATCAACGGTTTCCCGAAATCGCTGCGGTTCATTCCCAGACCGAGAAGTAAAGCCCGATGCGCGGTTCTTTCCAGTCCTTCGGTTAGTTCATTGCTGATCTTTTTCCCTTTATCAGTCATCTGCTTGATCCACCTTTCCCGGAGCCGGTGAATCGAGATAAACTGTCTGGCCCGAAGAGGCTGAATTCCCGGCGGCAAGGGTCATAGCCAGGGCATCCCTGCCCTCTTTACCCGAGAGCCTTGGTTGCCGGCCTTCCATAATAGAATCGATCATATCCCTGGTAGCTGCCTTAAAACTCTCTTCCCAGCCGGCCGGGATATGCTCATATGATGTAGTAATTCCTTCTGCATAAAGCTCGACCGGGGGACGGTTCTGCAGCTGTCCGGTACAGCGGTTAACAAAAATTATCCCTCTGGTTCCCGTAATTTCCAGTCTGCTTTCGTCTGCATAGTAGTTGCTGTCAATTATAAGCTCGGGTGCCATCACAACATCCATCAACCCGATAGTGCTCTTATTTTTATATTTCCAGATCACCGCCGCTGGGGTATCCACGGTCAGTCCGCTGTCTTGGATAACTTCGGTCTCTCCGGTCCAGGCTGCTATTTTCTCAACCGGTCCGAGCAAAAAGAGGGCCAGTGAAAAGTTATGGTAATTGTGATCAAACATTACCGGGCAACCGCCGCCTGTTTTTGGGTTAAAACGCCACTGCCAGGAATCGATTGGAATATCCCAGGCATTGGGGCTAAAGCCGCAGCGAACGCGCAGGTTAAAAGAAAGCGGATCACCGATTGCTCCTTCCATGATTAAATCACGGGCTTTAACATATGGAGGATAATAGACAAAGTTTTCATAGATGCGGAGGGTAATCCTGTTTTTTTCGGCAGCTTCAATAATCCTGTCTGCTTCTTCCAGGCTCATGGCCATCGGCTTCTGCAGCGAAACATGCTTGCCCGCTTTAGCTGCCTCTACTGCCATCTCGCAGTGGAGGTGATGGGGAGTTAAAATTTCAACCAGGGTAATTGCCGGGTCAGCCAGAGCTTCCGCATAGCTCGGGTATACTTTTTCTGCCTTCCATTGATTAGATTTATTTTCCGCTTTTTCGGTATCCGGATCGAATAGTCCGTAAATCTTTGCATCCGGGTTATTTTCGTAGCCCAGGGCATGCAGATCGGAGATCCTGCCGCATCCGGCAAAAAGCACATTGATCATAGTTTCCTCTCCTCAATCAGCGATACAGCCGTTCTTCACGGCGGGCATTCAAATAATTCTTTCTTTGTTCCACGAGGTATTCGGGTACCGGTACATCCCACCAGCCGGCTGCCTTTCCGCCGGACCAGGGATATTCGCGGTTCACTGTGACCTCGATCAGCCAGGGGCCACCTTCGGCTATTGCTCTTCTAACAGCCGGTTCAACCTCACCGGGTTCCGATACATTAACCGCCGGAATGCTAAAAGCGCTGGCCATTGCGGTAAGATCGGGAGAAACACTGTCTCCTTTTCGATTGGTAAACTCGGTGGCATAACGCCGGGCTTCTCCGTAAACATCAGTCTGGAGATCCCGGATCGATAAAAAGCCGTTGTTGTTGAGAACTACTATAACCACTCCCAGGTCGTACTGTCTTGCCGTGGCCAGTTCCTGGGCGGTCATCAGAAAATCACCATCTCCGACCAGGGCTATAACTGCTTCCTCAGGTTTGGCCAGTTTTACACCGAATGCTGCGGGCAGTGAAAAGCCCATTGTTGAGAAACCGCCGGTTGTGACCAGAGTGCCCGGCTCATAGAAAGGAAATTCCTGCAGAACCTGGGCCTGGCTGTGCCCGGAGGATGTAACCAGGTATCCGCTGCGTGGAAGGGCAGAACGGATCTCCTTCAGAGCGCCGGATACAGTAATCGGAGAAGCAGTTATGTTAAATTCTGCCAGCTCTTTGAACCAGAGTTCACGGGTCTTGGCTATTTCAGCCGCATAAGGTGTGTCAAGCATATTTTTATCCGGTTTCCCCAACTCGTCAACCAGAGCTTCCAGAATCAAACGGGCATCACCGCAGAGGCCGATTTCCACTGGGTAATTCTTGCCGATTTCTGTTCCATCGACATCAATGTGAATCAACCTGGCCGGCGGTATTTTAAAACTGATCCCGTGACGGTAAGATGATGTCGTTTCATCAGCGAAACGACAGCCAACTGCAAGGACTACATCAGCACTGGCAGCCAGCGCATTACCGCAGGATGTTCCTTTGGAACCGGCATGCCAGGCATAAAGGGGATGATCTTCCGGGACGGAACTTTTCCCGGCCATGGTGGTGATCATGGCCGCGCCAATTCTCTCGGCAAGTTTTACCAGCGCTCCGGATGCGCCTGCGCGGAGGACACCGCCACCGGCCAGAATAAGCGGCCGTTTTGCTTCAAGCAGCAGTTTGGCCGCTTCATAAATTTCCAGGCCGGGCGGTCCGGCCGGTCCGGGAAAAGTAAAAGTGAGAGCTTCCGGATCAATTTCCATCCCATCTGCCTGAACATCCATCGGCAAAGCGATAACTGCCGGTCCGGGCCGCCCGGTATGGATAGCTCTAAAAGAACGGTTAAGGGCGTGGGGAAGCTGGTCAACCCGGGTAATCAGCTGTGAATATTTTGTTAGCGGGGCCAGCGCGCTTAATGAATCGGCGGCCCGGCGTCGTTCAATCTCCTGGAGGACGCCCCGGCCGAACATATAAGTATGGGTCTCACCGATCAGCGCCAGCAGCGCTGTGGAATCAACGAAAGAGGTAGCCAGTCCGACAGCCAGGTTAAGAGCACCCGGACCGATCGATGTAAACGCAGCAGCCGGTCTGCCGGTTACGCGAAAATAACCATCGGCCATATGGGCTGCACTTTGCTCGTGACGGACCATGTACAGGGGCAATTCATCTCTATTTTTATAAAAAGCATCGACAAGAGCCAGACAACCGTGACCGGGAATTCCGGCCACCCAGGGAACTCCGGTTTGAATCAAAGCCCGGGCAATTAACTCACCGCCTGTTAAACGCACTACGCCAACCTCCTCACAGGTTCTGCCACAACCTATAAACTAAAACCATAATTTAACAATTGATCATCTATTTCGCTTCAGATCAATAAAATCCTGCAACTGCAGGGGTAAAATTGTATTGACAAATTACGCCCTGTAAGATTAACTGGCTGCAGAGGTATTTCAGAAACATAAGTAAATAATTTTGATAAAGAAAGCAGGTGCAATATTGCCCGACAATGTTGAGAGAGTCGAAATTTTCAGCGGCAAACTTCCACTAAAGACAAAACTCGGTTTTGGAATATGTGATTTAGGCGGAAATCTTTTCTTCACAATGATGGGATTTTACCTGCTCTTCTTCATGACTGATATAGTCGGGTTGGCTGCAGGCCTGGCGGGGACTGCCCTGATGATCGGGAAAGTGTGGGACGCGGTTACCGATCCTGCAGTAGGTTACCTGTCAGACCGGACCAGAACACGCTGGGGCAGGAGGCGTCCGTACATGTTTGTCGGCTCTTTCCTGCTATTCCTGATGATGATTCTCATGTTCAGCAAACCCGGCTATATCAACCAGTGGACCCTCTTCGCCTGGGCTGCCGTGATGTACTGCCTGCTTTGCACCGCCTATACACTGGTCAATATCCCCTATGGAGCGCTCACTCCGGAACTTACAACCGACTATAACGAACGGACTGTCCTCAATGCTTTCAGGATGAGCAGCGCAGTTGTCGGCACGCTGGTCGGAGCCGGCCTGGTCCTTCCGCTGGTCGGCTTAACCGGTGAGGTGGTTTCAGGCTGGAGGCTGATGGGCGCTGTAATGGGAGCGATAATGATGGTTACTGCTCTGATCACTGTTTTTTCAGTAAGGGAACCGGTTCACAGAGAAGCGCCAACCAAACAAAATATTTTCAGATCCTATGCCGAAGTTCTCGGCATGAAAACATTTCTGACCTGCCTGATCCCCTGGACCCTGCATATAACCGGGATAACGATTATCCAGGGAGCTCTGCTCTATTACTATGTCTATCTGTACGGTAATGAGACCGGTTTTCAGTTGGCCCTGGTCTCACTGCTTATCAGTTCCATGATTTTCATCCCCGTGTGGACGCACATCTCAAAAAGTTTGGGTAAAAAGAAGAGCTATAACAGCGGCATGTTTATCATGGCTCTTGCCGTATTGCTTTTCTTCCTCATCGGCCACCGGATTCCGATGGAATTTTCGTATATAATCATGGCTGTAGCTGGTGTAGGGTTTGCCACCCAGTATGTAATGCCCTATGCCATAGTACCCGATGTTGTTGAGTATGATTATGCCGAAAAAGGTATAAGAAGGGAAGGTGTCTTTTACGGTTTATGGACATTTACCAGCAAGGTGGGGCAGGCCTTTGCCATCGCCCTGAGCGGCTGGACACTCAGCGCATTCGGCTATATTCCCGATGTGCCCCAGACTGAGTTGTCACTGCTCGGAATCAGGCTTCTCTGCGGTCCCATACCGATCCTGTTCTTCATAACCGGTATCATTATTCTTTCTTTTTATCCGATTTCAAAAGAAAAGTATGACGAGATTCTGCAGAAGATCGCGGCCAGAGATTCAAAATAGTCCTTGACGGGCCAATTTGCATTCAGTATAATACTAATGCTGGTTTAGATTCCTCAGTAGCTCAACGGCAGAGCGGCCGGCTGTTAACCGGTAGGTTGCAGGTTCGAATCCTGCCTGGGGAGCCAAAAAAATAAGGCAGAACATCCAAATGGAGTTCTGCCTCACTTTTTATCTAAATGGTTCTATCCAGCCTGCTTCTCTTTTCTCCAGTCACAGCGGTTTCGTTTGGAACAGAAATCGCAGGGGACAACGCTGGTGCCCAGTTCTTTCCCTCTGGGTATAACAAAGGTAACTGATTTCCTGGGGATCATCAGGCAGCTTTCAGTTAGCCTTACCCCGATCTCTTCACCAGGCAGGATTTCAAAAACCTGGCGCTGCTGTTCGAGGGGCCAGCCTTCCTGGCCGGGTTGGGCTCTCATACCCAATGATAGCTTCAATTCACAGGTTTCGGCACTGATAATATCTTCAACCGTTTCTGATACCTTCCGGACAGCAGAAATACCGGCACCATCAAGAGCGATAGCCAGAACGGGATTTTCATTCATCATCTCTTCAACTTTCAGTTCCAAATCTTCTCCGATAGTACATAGGCCAATATACAGGTGTTTAGCGCCGGCCATAGCTCTTGCTACCAATGATCCTTCGAAGCTTCCTCCTTCAAAGGTAACCTTCTGATGTTCAAAATCAGAAACTCTGGCCAGTATATACATGGCTGCCGGTTTAAGAAGGCTTTCCGCTGTTTCAATTACCGATTCTGCCGTTTCGATCAACCGATCAGATGCCCGGTCCGGATCTATGCCCTGACCCTTCAGAACATCTTCAGTCGTAAGCCTGAAATCAAATTTGTTTACCACTTTATACATCAAGTCAGCCTCCTCTTAAATAAGCCCTAAAAAATATTGTAACCTTAATCAATGTTCCGTGTAAACCCATATAAAAATCTTACCCTAAGCGGATGGCTCACTCATATAAGGATCTTACCCTAAGAAAGAGAAAGAGCTGGTTCTTTATCAAGGTTAAGATCAATAGTAAAGCCGTGAAGCTCTGCAGCCAGAAGGCTCTCGATTTGGCGATGGAGAGCAAGTGGATTTAAGCTCTGATACTGATCTAGGAGATTAATTTTCATCTTATCAGTTAACACATCCTTTTCGAGCAATCGCTGTAATGGTGTTTTAGCAATATCGTAGCGTTTTTTTACTTTAGCTCCCAGACGTTCTTTGAAAACGAC